>CAYWZD010000020.1:0-2786 GCA_964462755.1 uncultured Victivallales bacterium
CGCGCCGCAAATACGAAACCTATATCGATTACGGACGCCGTTTCGAGAAACTTGTCAAAAAGTGCCGTCAGGAAGCCGGTCTTCCGGCCAATTGGGCAAAATAACTTCAAAAGTCCGGAACACGGGAAAAGGGACCCCTTTCAAGAAAGGCTTTCCCTTTCCCCGCACCTCAATCTCTTCCAAAGATTTTTAAATCATAATTTATTGCAGTGCAATAAATTATAATCTAGAAGCTTTTGTAAAAAGATGAGGGGGCCGGGGGGAAGAAAAAAAAGCTTTTTTCAAAAAGGTTTTTTCTTCCCTCCCGTCTTCCTCTTCAGACTTCGGGCGGCGCGTGCGCGGCGCGGTATTCTTTCGGCGACATTCCGGCCTCCCGGTGAAACACCCGGTGGAAGTATTCGCCCGACCGGAACCCGCACCGCAGAGCAACCGTTTCGATCTTGAAACAGGAATAGCGCAGAAGCTGTTTTGCCGCCTCCAGCCGTCTCTCCCGCAAGAGCGCCGTAAATCCCTTGCCGAACAGTTTTTGAATCCGTTCCGAGGCTCGCGCCGGACTCAGGGACAGAATCGCTGCAATGTCGTCCAGTCCCTTGTTCTGCGGAAAATTCGCGTCCAGAAACGTCTGGACCGTTTCCTTCTCCGTGGACGGCAGGACCGGACGGAAAGACGTCCGCCGGGCGATCTCCAGCGAGATCAATTCCCCGTATGCGTAAAATGCCTCCAGCGCTTCCGGAACCGGCGGCAGCCGGGCGGCGTTACGGGGCCGTTGAAACAATTTCGGAGCGGTCAGCGCAACCTTTTCCGCTTCCGCCGGAGCATACGGTCCGGCGAAGACGCATCCCAGCAGACGGTGTTCCAGAAGGACCGGAAAAACCGCCTCCGCCATGCCGCAAGGACAATGTTTCAGGAATGGACGCGGCGATTGCGCCAGCAATTCCTGCACGTCGTTCCGGTCAAATGAATAACAGATCCTGTCCAACCGGGGATTGCTTTTCTTGAGCCCCGTACAGAACGGATTCAGGTGATACGTCGGCAGCACATCCTTCGGCAAACGCCCCGTATAATCGTGAAGACACAGTCGGCATCCGAACTGTTTTTCAAACGCGTCGATGGCATTCAGCAAAACGGTCTGATCCCTCATTTTTTCTCCTTTTTTCATAAAAATACACCAAAACGGCAAAAAAGTCCATATCTTTTCCACAAAAAGAACCTATATTTATCATAAAGAAAAAAATCCGTGTTTCACGGACACAGTGATAAAAGAGGAGAAGGATCATGGCTTCGATTCATTACAAGCTCGAAAAAGAAATTCCGGTTCTGGCGGAAGCAGATGTTCTGGTGGTGGGCGGCGGTCCCGGCGGATTGGGCGCGGCGGTCATGGCGGCCCGGCAAGGCGTCAAGGTCGTTCTGACCGAACGCTACGGGTGCATGGGCGGCATGGCGTCCTTCGGGGAAGTCACCCCCTTCATGCCCAACCACGTGGAGAACGCCACGCTGGACCGTCCGGTTTTCGTTGACTGGTGCCGGAAACTCTGGGAATATCTGCCGGAAAAAGACCGCAGGGAAAACCCCTTCGACGAAAAAATCACTCCCGCGACGCGAATTTCCAAGGATGCCGCGATGCTGGCAATGGAAGATCTGCTTCTGGAGGCCGGAGTGAAGATTCTGTATCATCATACGCTGGTCGACGTCATCAAAGACGGAAACCGGATCGAAGCGGCCGTGCTCCAGTCCAAGTCCGGACTCGGCGCGATCCGTGCGAAAATCTATATCGATTCCACCGGCGACGGCGATCTGGCCGCTCTGAGCGGATGCGTCTGCGAGTTCGGCAACGAAGACGGTTTCTGTCAGCCCATGACCACCTGCTTCAAACTCGGCGGGGTGGACCGTTCCCGGATGCCCGACCGAGCGGCCATCAATGCGCTTTATGACAAGGCCAAAGCCGACGGCGAAATCCACTGCGTGCGTGAAAACGTCCTCTGGTTCCCCACCGACGAAGAGGATGTGATCCACTTCAACACGACCCGGATCGTGAAGAAAAGCGGTGTCAACGGGCTGGATCTTTCCGAGGCGGAAATCGAAGGACGCCGCCAGATCCGCGAATACCTGAAATTCCTGCGCAAACACGTCCCCGGTTTTGAACAGGCGCGCCTGCACTCCATTGCCCATCACATCGGCATCCGCGAAACGCGCCGCGTCCGGGGAATCGTCTATCAGACAACCGACGATTTCCTCCGCGCCGCAAAATACGAGGACGGCGTCGTCAAGGCGTCCTACCCGATCGACATCCACAATCCTTCCGGAAGCGGCACGATCATCAAACATCTGAAACCGAACGACTGGTATGAACTCCGCTACGGCACGCTGGTTCCGGAGGGTTCCGGCAATCTCCTGATGGGATGCCGGGCCATCTCCGTGGACCATGCGCTCCACAGCAGTTCACGGGTCATGCCTCCGGTCTGCTCGATCGGCCAGGCGGCGGGAATGGCGGCATCCATGTGCGTTCGGAAAGGATGCGCTCCGGCGGAACTTTCCGGTGTGGAAGTCCGCGGAAATCTCGCAAAAGCGGGTGCCCGTCTCTGAAAAATCGAAATGGCTCCAAACGCACGGACAACCGGCTTCGGCATCCGTGCGTTTTTGCTGTCAGGGGACCCGCGAGAAAACGGTGCGGGGAACTCTGCCGGGAAGCATGTCCCAGCGGTCGATATCCAGTTCCAGCGTCAGAATGGTGGCCGGTTTGAAAAACGGAACCTGCGATGAAGCCAGACTGAAGGCCAGTTCCGTCA
>CAYWZD010000020.1:2886-22467 GCA_964462755.1 uncultured Victivallales bacterium
GCCGGTTTGAAAAACGGAACCTGCGATGAAGCCAGACTGAAGGCCAGTTCCGTCATATCGGGATTGTGTCCCACCAGCATCACGTTCCGGAAGGAGTCATCCAGTTTCTCAAGCATGGTCTGAAGGTCGCGACAGCTCGCGCAATAAATGGAGCGGTCGGTGACGATTGCTTCCGCGGCGATGCCGAAGACCTCCGCAAAGATCCGGGCGGTCTCCAGCGTGCGTGCCGCCGGACTGGCCAGAATCAGGTCCGGCACGGCGATGGCATACCGTGCATCCGCCGCCGCAAGACAGGCTTCCGCGCGGCCGGCCTCCGTAAGGACCCGGTCGAAATCGGTGTGCTGTGTAAAATGTTCCGCATGCGCATGGCGGACTATCGATAGTTGTTTCATCCGGAAAACCTCCAGATTGGTTCGGACATTCCGAATATATCCTCTTTTTTCCACTAAATCAAGCACACAAAAAAGCACATTGTTAACTTCTCACATTTTTTTGCAAACCGCAAATTGATTTTTCGGCGGAATCCGATATACTTAACGGGAGGTCCACAAAACTCAATCGGGAGGATTGCATGCACAAGGTATCGGACTATCTGAAAAACGGAATCTCCGACGACGAGGGAATCCGGGCTTGTCTGGCCGCCGCCGCAAACGAAACAGGGCGCACGATCGTTTTTTCCGGACGTGAATTTCTCATCGGGCGCGCAATCGAACTGCCGCCTGAAACAACGGTCATCCTCGACAACTGCGTCCTCCGGCAGAAGGACGAGACCTTCGACAATGTTTTCCGGGGCGACAACCTTGTGATCGATCCTGAAAATCCGTTCGGCTCCCCGCTTTCCGTCAAACCGACCTCCGGCATCCGCATCCTCGGCCGGAACGGGGCGGAAATCATCGGGCCCGACAAGCCCCGCCGAATGTGGCACCCCCACTTCCGCGAGGAGCAGGACATGGTCGGCGACTACTGGGGCTGGCGCGGACACCAGATCAATCTCTCGCAATGCGACCGTTTCGAGGTCGCCGGAATCCGCCTCACGAAAACCCGCTCGTGGGCCATGTCTTTCGACTTCTGCTCGAACGGATTCATCCATGACATCGATTTTGATACGCATGTAAAAAACGGAGACGGCATCGACTTCCGTGTCGGATGCCACCACTGCCTGGTTTCGGACATCACGGGATACAATTCCGACGACACCGTCGCCTGCACCGCGCTCAACAACCGGAACCCGCCTCCGCGCTATCTTTTTCCATCGGAACCTTCGAAGAAATTCTTCCGCGACGGCGATCCGAGACGGATGGACATTCATGACATCGCCATCGAGAATCTGCATGTTTCCGGGCGTTACCACGCGGTGATCTGCCTCGCGGCCGCCGGACTTCAGGTGTACAATGTCGTCATCCGCAACGTCACGGAGGCGGCCGAAACGCCGCGGCGGTGTCACCTTGTGGACATCTATACCGGTTATGGCGACGGCTACAATCCCGGCGACCTCCACGACATCACACTCGAAAACATCACGGCCAGCTGCGGCTTCTCCGATCCGGATGCCGAAGGAAAAATCACACGTTATGCGGCCGCCGCATGCCGTGCGGACGCCCGGAGCATCGTTTTCCGGAATGTCGTCCAGAACGGCCCCGGCGAAAAATATTTCCTGCCGTTCCCCGACGGCGTGAAGCTCGAATAACCGCATTCCGGGCCGCGGGAAGTCGAGCCGGACTCATTCTTTCCCGCGGCATAGATTCTTTCCGGCAGAGGATTTGAACGGCATTTCAGCTTTACAGAAGGCGATGAAGCGTTCCGGATAAGGGATGCCCCCTTTTTCCGTCGCGTAATTCATGGTGCATGCCGCCATTCCCCGAAACCGAAAAATGGCACTATGGGCAGCCTCTTCAGCTCAAAAGAACCAAAAAAACATTTTTTTTCAATAATATGCTTGACAACATAATCAATCGCGGTTATTATATGAGCAGAGGACAACCTTAACGATAAGGTAAATAAAAAAAATGGGTGCCAGGATCAAAGATATTGCATTGGCGGCAAAGGTGGACATGACTTCCGTTTCGAGGACTCTTCGGAATGACCCGCGCGCCAGTGAACTGCGTTCAGAAACACGAGAACGGATACTGCGCATAGCTCGCGATCTCGGTTATCGTCCCAACATTTCTGCCGCAACCATCCGCACAGGCGTCAACAGTTCCACGGTCGGGATCATCACGGAACCGCTGGGAGTCGCCTATCAGTCGTTCCTATTTAAAATCATTGAGAAAATCAACTCCATCGGATACGGCGCACGGGTTTATTGCAATCCGGACCTGAATTCCGTCCTCGATGAAATCGTTTCCAATCAGATCAAATACGTCGTCAACACGAGAAACCAGCCTGAAAACAGGTCGCTGTTCGATTCGTTCTGCCGATCCCACGGAGTCCGGATGGTCTACCTTTCGAATGTCAAGGTGCCCGGATATCCCTGCTTCGCCACCGACAACCGTTTGATGATGAAAAAACTTGTATTGTATCTCAATCATCTCGGACATCAGCGGATCGCCTATCTGTGCGGGGTCCACTCCCGGATGGTTTCGACCCGGCTGCGCCATCAGGGATTTCTGGATGGAATCCAGGAATGCGGAATTGCGGTTGAACCGGGGATGATCACCTGCCGGGATTTCAGCAGCCGCAACCTATTCCATTGTATGGAGATATACAAACCGACGGCGATTTGCGCGATTGACTGCAGTTTTGCGGTCCCCGCCTCCGTGCAGTTGGCGATTGCCGGAATCCGTATGCCGCAGGACATATCCCTGGCCGCCTTCGGCAGTTCCGATGCTCTCCGTTTCTATACCCCGGTTCCGATAACCACGGTTCTGGAGCCATTTGATGAACTCATCCAGGGAATGCTTTCCTATCTGCTGGACGATTCCAAACCGTCTTTCACAGATGAAGATATTCATCTTTTCGCAGGCGAAGTCGAAGCGCGCGCATCCACCGCACCACCGGTCCGAAAGCGGAAAGAATTCATTAAAAAAAATAAACAGGAAAAACTCACAGGAGGAAAAGAATGAACACCCGCAACACCCGAGTTATCAAGAAAAATGGATTAAAAAGCGTTCTTGGAAAAAACAGATTCACGTTGATTGAATTGCTTGTCGTTATTTCAATCATTGCAATCCTGGCCGGAATACTTCTGCCGGCGCTGAATCAGGCAAAACAGAAAGCGGTGAATATCCAGTGTCTCAACAACCTTAAACAAATGTCTCTCGGGCTGGCGTCCTATGTCAATACCTACAACGAGTATTACCCGACCGCATGGAGGCCGCGGCCGGACAAGCCCTCTGAAGTTGCAACCCATAACGTCGGATACCAGATCGCTGTTCAGATTCTTGGAAATACAGTCATTCTCAAGGACGGAGTCTACGCGCTCAAGGGATATTCCGGGAAAGGCACCAACGGCTGGGGTTCCGCGTACGGCATGACGATCTGTCCGAAGGATACCGAAGTTTTCACGGAAAACAGCAGTTCCCCTTCCGGCGGCTGGCAGCTTTTGAACCCGTCCGGAAATACCAGCTGGTTCCGCTCCAGCTACTGCGCCTCAATTTACATGTCTCCGCTGAGCACGACCCACGCTCACCGTCTTTCGCAATTCAAAAAATTCGGCAGCACGCTGGCGATGACTTGCGGACGCGGCACCACCCCCAGCGGCTACATTTCCTCGATCGCGAATCAAAGCGCCTCCTGGAAACGCCACAACATTGGATTCAACTCCTTATGGCTGGACGGCCATGTGGAACACGTGAAAACACGAGTATGGGGAGACGACCACAAACTCTGGGGGTCCGGCATGGGACGTCACTACGGAACCGACCCGAAAGCGGACCCGTGGAACAGTCCGTCCTGCTGTGAAACCAATACATGAATTCCGGAAAATCATACATAAATAAAAGGGTGCGGTAGCATGAAACTCATGACATTTCTTTTAACGTTCGGCTGTCTGTTCAGTGCGTATGCCTTCGACTTTTCGACCTATCAGAAAGTCCCGGATGCGTCCGAGCAGAGAATACAGCTGATTGAAAACGGTTCTTTCGAACAGAACTTCAAGCTGGCGAATCAAGGAAAATACGTGGCCCGTGAAAAGAATTTCGGGCGTAACGGAGGCGGCGGACTTCGCATCAGCTGCAGTCCGGCGGTTTCCAAACAATTGACGATGCTCCCGATCATAAGTCCCCTTCTTCCCGGTCGCAAATACAAGATGACCGCCGCGATCCGTGAAGAAGGCGATGCCCGGAAGATACTCTGTGTGGAAGTCTATAAGAAAAATGGACCGTATGTTTATGGAATCCATACCTTCGGCAAGGTTAAAACCGAAGGGGAATGGACCCACTACGAAGGAACATTCACGACACGGGGAGAGGACCCCTCCCAGCATGATTACAGGGTCACAATGGGCGCTCTGATCGGGAAAAAAGTGAAAGGCGGAAATGTATTCTTTGACGACATAGAGCTCTATGAGGATACTCCGGAATGGTATTTCTTCCAGACATGGCCTACGCACAACCGAGTTTCCCCCGCCGACGGAAAAATCCGATTCAACAATACGTATATCGGTCCCGTTTTCCAACCCGATGCCAAACCGCTGCTGGTCCTTCAGGTTCTGGATTCCCGGAAAAAAATTCTCGTGGAAAAAACGATCGTTCCGGAAAAAGCGGCGATTGAAAACGACTTCGGAAAACTCCCGGAAGGGAAATACACTCTGGCGGTGACTCTCCTGGACACGAAGAACAAACTCATCATCGGCCGAAAAGAAATTCCATTGAGTGTTGATGCGCCGAAAACGCCCCTGTCCTCCTGCGTCATCGATGAAAAAGGGCGCGCGATCGTCAACGGAAAACCGATGATGCTCCTGGGATTCTACGCGGGATTCGAAAATGCGGACCTCTCCTCCATCGAAAAAGAAGTCGCCAAGATCGCCAGTGCAGGATTCAACGTAATGCATGACTACCAGTTCATGTGGCGCAAACGCTCCGACGCCGAAACGAAAGCCTATCTTGACATGTGCCATAAGAACGGGATCATGGTCAGCTTCGGAATGCTCCGCTACGGTTCCCGCAAAGACACGCCCGAAAACAGAGCGTCGATCCGGCAGATCGTCAATATGTGGAAAGATCATCCGGCGGTCCTTGCCTGGTATCTTGCAGACGAACCAGCGCCAACGTTGATTCCGAATCTTGCGGCCAGCCGCAAGCTCATCAACGAGCTGGACCCCAATCATCCTACGTGGCTGGTAACCGTCTTCCCCTACGACATTCACCGAACCCTTCCAGGGACGGATGTCTACAGCTACGATCCTTATCCGATCCGCGACACGGAATCCAATCTGATCGCCAGCACGGACGCCGCGGACGCCATCGAAAAAACCGGCGTCGTTTACTGGACCGTTCCGCAGGCATTCAACTGGGGAAACTACCAGCCCGATCAAAAGGCGATCAAGGATCTGACGCTATACCGGCAATTCGCTGAACCGACTGAAAATCAGATGATCGCCAATGCCCTGCTCCACGCCTGCGCCGGCGCAAAAGCATTCATCTTTTACGCGTATCATTCGATAAACAAGGGACCCGATCCATCCCTCTACGGAAAACGCTGGGAAGCCATGTGTTCCATCGCAAAAACCATGAAGGAACTGGAGCCGTTCATAATGTCCGACGCCCCCATCCGGAAACTGGCTGTGGAAAACCGGAAAGGAAAAGTCCGCGCCTCTCTCTTTCGCGATGAAAAGGGCCGGGAACGCGTTATCGTGATCGGCATTGAAAAAGAGAACGATGCAGTTTTCACCCTTCCCGGAAAAGAGCGAGGGTTCCGATCCCGCTATGGAAAAATCAAATATTGCGGAGACGGGAAATATCAGTACACCGGTCCGGCGATTTCATGCGACATTCTGGAATCCATCTGATTTCTTTCCTTTCCGAGCGGTCCGGATTCCCGTAAAGGGGATTCAAAAGCCATGAGGAGCAGGTCCTTGCACGGGCGCTCCTCACCCCGCTATGGAATTTCCGCGGTTCCGGCGCGAAAAAAAATCCGTCCGGCTTTTACAGAAAGCGATGAAGCATTCCGCAAACTTCAGGTTTTCATTCGCCATGTAAATGAACTGGATGTCCCGGAGGATTTTCCCCTCGGAAAAACGGGATGCCTTCAGCAATCCGAAGGCGATTTCATTTTCCACGGCGAAGCGTGAAATGACCGTGATTCCATGTCCCCCGCAAACCAGATGCCTGATCGCATCGAAATTATTGACAACGATCACATTGTCCTCTTTCGGCGGAGGAAGTCCGAGGATACGGATGAAACGGTCGAAATAATACCGTGTGCCCGATCCGGTTTCGCGCAAAACAAAACGTCCGCCTTTCTTCACATAGTTCCGGAGGGAAAACACGGACGGCAGAATCCCCGGCGCGGCAACAGGCGCCAGCTCGTCCGACAACAGCTTCGAACTCAAAAAGAATTCCTGATCGAAGGGACCTTCCACCAGCGCAAGATCCAGTCCGCGGCTCTTGAGAAGTTCGGAAATTTCGACAGTATTCGCCACATGGATTCCGATATTGTGCAGGGGATTTTCCCGCATGTATCCGGCGGCCAGGCCGGGAAGGATGTGACCGCCCGCCGTCATGGTCCCGCCAATCCGGTAGCGACGCACACCGCCGGAGGCATTTTTCACCCGCCGCTGAATCTCGCCCGTCTCGGCAAACAGACGCCCGCTTTCTTCCAGAAGGGTCCGGCCCGCCGGCGTGAGTTCGATTCTCCGGCCGATCCGGTCGAACAAGGGCGTGCCGAGTTCCTTCTCCAGCAGGGCGATCTGCTGCGTCACATTGGGCTGGGTCATTCCGAGCGCGGCGGCGGCCTCCGAAAAATGGCTCAGGGTCGCGGCCATCCGGAAGATTTCCAGTTTTCTGTCCAATAAAAAGCTCATGAACGCAATATATATCATAATTATTACTTATCAAATCATAATTTATAATAATTTTTATTTTTCAAAAATCATGATATGGTAACGGCTCGCAGATATGAATGACAAGGAGAACAGCATCATGCGGGAAATCATCAGGAAAATGGTATTTATCGGGATCGCCGGGGCAATTCCGGCCGTGTCGTGGATGTTTCCGTGCATACGGGATTATGCACCGGGCGCGGCGGTCATCGCAGGAATTCTTTTCGCGGCCACGTCAGGAAATCCGTACAGCCGTATCACGGAGAAACTGACGCCGCTCCTGCTGGGGGCGACGATCGTCGGAATGGGATTCGGCATGAATCTGGTGTCCGTCCTCCGCGCCGGGAGCGAAGGAATCGGCTACACGTTTCTGGGAATAACGGCGGGAATCGGACTAGGCGTTTTTCTGGGAAAGAAACTGGGGCTTGCCCGCGACACTATGTATCTGGTGAGTATCGGCACGTCGATTTGCGGAGGCAGCGCGATCGCGGCGGCGGCGCCCGTCCTGAAGGCAAAGGCTCATGATGTGGCGATCGCTTCCGCAACGGTTTTCACCTTGAACGCGGCAGCGCTCCTGATCTTTCCGGTCATCGGCCGCGTCCTGCACTTTTCCGAAACACAGTTCGGCTATTGGGCGGCTCTCGCAATCCACGACACCAGTTCGGTGGTGGGCGCAACGCTCCAATACGGGCCGACTTCGCTGGAAGTGGGCACGACCGTCAAGCTCGCCCGCGCCTTGTGGATCGTTCCGGTGACTCTTTTCCTGTCCGTTTTCATTGTCCACCCGGCGCCGAACGAGAAAAGGAAAATCAAGCTGAAAATCCCATGGTTCATTCCCGGATTCATTGCGGCCGCGGCGCTGGTGACATGGTTTCCGGTCACGGCTCCTTCCGGTGGCGTCATCAAGGAATTCTCAAAATATCTGATGATCGTCACCTTGTTTCTGATCGGAGCCAACCTGAGCCGCGGCAAATTGAAGGAACTCGGGCTGAAGCCGGTCCTGCATGGAATTCTTTTATGGCTGATCCTCGCCGTTTCCTGGGGTGCGGCAATTCACTTCGGATGGGTACATTGTCTTCCGTAAGCGTTCTTCCTCGCTCATTTCGGAAGGATGACGGCCGAATTGAGCGCCTCCGTTCCGGCACGGGTAAGACAGAGCGGCTTTCCATCGGGTCCGGCAATGGAAATCAAGCCGCGCTCCGCCAACTCGTCCAGCATATTCCAGCACTGGGAATCTCCCATGAAGAGATATTTCTCATAGGCATTCATGCCCTTGAAAACCTCGAATGGAGTGTTTGCGCCGGTCCGGACCAGAAGCAGAAGTTCGCGCTGGGTGCGTCCCAGACCGGCGGCATCCGGAGTCTCCTCGGCATAGCGGTCCAGCGCTTCCCGGAGAAACGAGAGCCGCGTGAAGTCGCCTTCCGGCATCGTCTTTCCGGAGACGAACCAGCTCCAGGCGTTTTTTCCGAGCTCGATATCGGCATCGGAAAGCTCCACGGAAGCATCCCGATACAACCGGAACGCCTCCGCATCCCAGCTCAGGTTCTGACAGTTCAGGAAAACTTTCGGACGTTCCGGCAGGGAAGAAATCAGGTAAAAGATACGGGACAGAATCGTCTGGTCGTACATGCACGCGTCGAACCAGAGGACAACGCTGTCCGTTCCCTGAAGGGCCAGAACCCGTTCGTCGGCTTTCCGCAAAGCCGCCAGAATGCGCTCTTCTGTAACCGTGGGAACAAAACGGCTCAGTTCCGCGGCCCGGACCCGTTCAAACTCGTCAAGCGGACAATCCAACGGAGGGAGTTTTCCCATCAGGTAGTTTTCGCGCCAGACCAGAATTTCCCCGGAGAAACCGCATTTTTTCCAAGCCTCGGCGGCACAGTCGCCATTCAGAATATTGAGAGCTTCTTTCATTTTCAGCGCTTCCATTCGGATGTTTCATGAACCCGGTCCGGATTGAAACGGGTCCTCGGCTCCGGACGGGAGACGGGATATCCCAGCGCAATCGCACCGAGCGGGATCACTTTTTCAGGGAAACGGAAAATCTCCGTGAGCGCGGCGATCCGTTCCTCGCGCGGATGAATTCCGAGCCAGCAGCCTCCGAGTCCCAGTGCGTTTGCGGCCAGAAGGAGGTTTTCAATGGAAGCCGAACAGTCCTGAAGCATATAGGAAAGAGTCTCTCCGTGAGCCCGGCCCAAATTCCCGCAGACAAGAATCCCCAGCGGGGCATCGGCCAGAAACGAACCGTTCGGCAGACAGGAAGCGACTTTTTTCAGATCTTCCTTTTCGCGAAGCACCAGAAATTCCCAAGGGTCCTTGCAGCAGGCGGACGGGCCCGACATGGCCGCCGCCAGAAGTTCCCGGACCAAGTCCGCCGGAACCGGCTCCGGCGTAAACAAACGGACACTCCGTCGCGTCCAGATGAAATTCAACTCTTCCCTCATGATCATTCCTTCCGTTCAGATCGTTCCGTCATCCGGTTTTCAGCCCCCAGAATGAATCAGGAACAAACCAGCTCCGTAACGGATAGTATAGCACCGGCCGGCAGGGATGTCAAGATGGAAGCAAGGAGAACGGGAAGGATTTGTTTCCAGTCAGAGCATGACTTTTTCATAGGCGTGAGGCGCAAGAATACCCGACTTACCCCGGAAAGCCCATGCCTGTTCCATTCCGGTGTAGTTCCCGAGGAACAAGGCTTCTTCTCCCGCAGGCGAACGCCAGCAGCAATGAAGGACCGCTGGAAGTTTTATTCGGACGACTGTACAGTTTTCCTTTTTCGTGAAAATCATGCGTGCGTGGAACTCGACCTCCTTTTCCGCACATTCGAATCCGGCCGGAGAAGTCATTTCGCCGTCGAACAGGAAGTCACGGTTCGCGTAATAGAACCGTGCCGTATCCAGAATGAAGCGGTACGTCCCGGCGAACTCGGGATCGGTATAAATGTGCTCAGTGATGTTGCAGACCATCGGCTGAAGTCCCCAAATCACATCGCGCATGACCTCGATGAAGAACTGGTCCGGATACAGTTTATGCCACGGTTCCTCGTCCTTCCAGCGGTCCTCGGCGGGCCATAGCGGGTCCCACGGAGTAATGCCGTCCGGATGGGCGTAGTTCCCGAAAAGGGCCATGGCGTTTTTCCCGTGATATACGGCGGAAAAAATCGGTGTCGCCGTGCAGTCGGCGCCGCCGAAATGTTCCTGCGAAATGGCTCCGCAGACGATCGCCCCGTCGACAATATCCATGAAGGTCTCATTGCAGTATTCCGTGGAAAGCGGAAAGTCCGGAAGTTCCTTTTTGAGGCGAAGGAGCATTGCCCGGTATCCTTCCGCCATGTAGGAGCCACCATTTTTCGGATGTTTGTGCCGGGGATTGTAACATCCCTGTCCCGTCATGACCCCGATTACATCCAGATACTGACCGTCCAGCCCGGCGTCGCGCAACCGTGGCAGAAGAGCGGACAACTTGTCGTGGAATTTCGGAGCTTCTCCGCAGACAAACCCGAGACGGTGATGATTGTACCGGTTGAACTCGACCGCATACGGAGCACCGTCACGCTTGACGATTACCGAGTCATCGCCTCCCTCCTTCCAGGAAGGGGCGTCCAGATCCCAGAGTGCACCGTTCACATACGTCTGCGTGAAAATCCCGTTTTTCTTGAGGAGGGCAACTGCCTCCCGGAACATTTCCTCGCCCTCGCGCGGCGGCCAGAAATCCGGGTAATCCGTATCATACGGATTGTGGTGCCACCAATACCAATCCAGAGCCACGGGAATTCCAGGCAGGTCCTTCTGAAGCTGAAGCACGGGCGGGACCACGTCCTTCGTCAGTCCGCGGTTCCAGACCCAGAGCCCCAGTTTCCGCAACGGATTTTCCGTCTTCCGGGAGGAGAACCACGATTGTTTCGTCCCCCATTTTTTGTAAATCTGCGCGGCGTCGAACCAGTCGCCCGCAAAAGCGCCGAACCGGATTTCATACGGAATCCGGTATTCAGAACAAGGAGCCTCAGAAATTCCAAGAGGATGCACACTTGAATAAAGCAGGGATTTTCCGCCGTCCGTAATCCGATAGGAGTAACCTTTCAGGCCGTTCGCCGAATCGAGGTGATCCACGTAGAATCCGGGGCCCTCCTTCCGGACAAGAGCCAGGAAGGGAATGCTCTTGAAATCCCCTCCCCTGTCCTCTTCCGGCGGAGGAAGGGCAGTAATCCTGATTCCGAGGTCATATCCGGCATAATACAAGACGGAATCTTCGGAAAAGGGAACCTTCACCACGGGAAAACGGATTTCTTCGACGAACCGTTTTCCAGTATAATGAGAGAAAGATAAATTCCCCGAAGTCAGCGAATCGGACGTCTTGCGGAACTCCGCCTTGATCTGAAAGGCGTCGCCGCACTCGGGATGTCCGGTCCAGACGGCAGTAACAACACCGTCTTTTTCTGAAATGTCATACGTGCGCATATCCTCGGGAACCACATATTCCAGAGGGTCGTGAAGATTGCCGAGTCCAAGTTTCCAGGAAGCGGGAAGAGACGATGTCTGCGGTGCCATAAAATTCGCCTTTTGTTTTATGTGAATGAAAATTGAGATGTCATGTCGCCTGAGAGCGTTTTCTCTTTCCTTCTGTCAGCGGTAAACCGTGAAAAAGCCTTCCGTCTTTCCAACCTCGGACAGTCCGGCCGAACGGACCGCCGCCTCCCGTTCCGTATCTCCGGAAGCAATGAAGCAATACGGCTTTTCCTGAAATCTCGCCTCGAAATCGTCCCGTGTCCGTGCAAGGAGTTCCGCCGCGGCGTCGGCATACGCGTGATGAATCCGGAAATCCAGAACACTCTGTCCGTAAAGCCGCAGGGCGAACGCATACCCGGCCACGGCGCCGGAAGGAGTTTCAGCCGCATTCACCACGCCGCTGCCGGAAAGCACTTCCTGAAAGGCGATCCGGTAATCGCTGATGAACGAAGCAATGCCGATCCGGTGATCCCGCGGATGACGATACATCGGCCGGGTGTAGGCAAGGAATTTATCGCACTCGAACTGATCGGCAAGGACACCCGCGCGAATGGAACAAGGCTCGCCTCCCGGATAGGCGGCACTCTCCGCCTCCTGAAAAGTCCCCTGCTTGCGGAGACAGAGCGGACCGCCCGTGCCGCCGTAAATCAGCACGAAACCCGACTTCAGGTAGCTTGGAACTGCATAAGGGTTCCCGCTGGTGCAGCAGAGCATCGCCGCGGACGAAGCATGGAAATCCTCGATGCACGGTTGAAGGAGATGTTTCATCAGGCCGCGATTGCGGAACTCCGGTTCGGTGAAGACATTCCCGAAATTGCCGTGTCCGGTGCGCGTGCTGTAAGCGAACCAGACCCGTGCGGCATAAACGCCGTTCACCCGCGCCAGATAGAGATGATCGATCACGCCCGGTGCGGAATTTCCGGCCAGCGCCTCGCGATAGTAAAGACGCCAATAGGCCAGATCGTTGACGGCGCTCCGCCATGTATCGTATCCAAGAGAAGCGATCATATAGCGGACAACTTCCTCCGGCACGGCGGGATCGGGCGTAATCACGCGGCAAACTTCCAGCAGCGATCCGTCCGGCAACTTCAGCGAACTCAAAATATCCATGAATATTCAGGCTCCTCTTTCATTTTTCCTTATCCGATGTCCCGACAATTCCGGGAGGCTGAAATCACTTTACACGCCCCGGAATGGAAAACAACCGGAAGCCGTGCCAAAAAAATATCAGATTCATGCCAACCTCCTGTTGAATTCAACGCCGACAGCACTATTTTATATGGAAACAAAGAGGCGTCCATGCCGGTCAGTTATATCAATTTGAGGAATGTGCCACGAAAATTCCATGTCCTTTTCCCACTGGATTCAATCGGGATCATTGAAAACCATCCCTATCAGACATCCGTGGAAAATGGAAAGCTGGAACTATGCATACGCCTCTCCTCCACCTCGGAAACCGCTTACGAGGAATTCAATGGACACGGTTACACCGTCCGCTATCCGAATGTGGCGCTGAAACAGCCGGACATCGTGCACGAGTTCACTGTCACCCATCCGCGGGACGCGATCTATTTCCAATACGATCCCGCCCTTGCCGGAGCCATGAGGAAAGCCGGACTGCTCGGAGACATCCACTGCTGGGAGTTCCGCATGAAACCGGAAATCAATCTGCTGCTCCGCGAGGTGCGGGAGCGAATGCTGCGCATCCGGGAATTCGGAACGGCGGACCGTCTGGACATGCTCGCGATGCAGCTGTTCGAGGAACTGGTCATGGTAAGGGACATCGTGCCGGAAGAAACGGAATACATGGATGCGAAAATCCACCGGATCAAGGCGTATTTACAGTTGAATTTTCCGCATGAGATCGACTTGGACGAACTATTGCACCGCAACGGAATCTCGCGCCGGAACTTCTTCCGGTGCTGGCGGAAAAACTTTCCGGTTCCGCCCGCCGAATATCTCCGGGAGCTCCGGTTCGAAGAGGCGGCAAGGCTTCTGCGTGACACCCTGATGCCGGTTCGTTCCATCGCGGCTGTTTCCGGATTCAAAAACACAGGATATTTCTGCGCGCTGTTCAAAGAAAGATTCAGAGACACGCCGCTGCGTTACCGGAAGCGCAAACACATGTAAGTGACTGAAGTTCCGTAAAGGTCAGTTGGAAAAGAGGGAATCGTCCTCTTTGGAAGACGGCACAGGCGCGGCCGTGGTTTCCTTTTTCTGGAGCAGTTCGATTTTCTGCTTCAGGGAATTCAGTTTCTTATGGCAAAGTTCCGCGATGGCAGAACCTTCCTCGAAACTGGAAATCATTTTCTCGAGCGGAACGTTGCCGGTTTCCATGGACTGGACGATTTTCTCGAGCCGGGCCATGCACTCCTCGAAAGGAAGTTTTTCGAGCGCTTTGATTTTTTCAGGATCGACAGCCATTTTCCGCGCCTCCGTCAAGAGTTTTGAGTGGGTCCGGACAACAGGGTCCGGATGGTTTCTTTGAGTCCGTCGAAGGATTCGTCCGTAGCGGCGCTGAGAGGGATGATCTTCAGATGCTTCGGAGCCTTTTTCTTCAGCGCCTTCAGGTTGTCCGCGCTTTCGGGAAGGTCCATCTTGTTGGCGATCACGATGACCGCACGCTGAGAAAGACCTTTCATGTAAAGTTCCAGTTCGTTCTGGAGAACCTTGAGGTCGTCGACGGGGTTCCGTCCATCCACCCCGGCCATGTCCAGCACATACAGGAGCGCCTTGGTGCGCTCGATGTGACGCAGGAATTCATGTCCGAGACCGATGTTGCGGTGTGCGCCGTCGAGAAGTCCGGGGATATCCGCCATGAGGAAAGTGGAGAAATCGGGAAATTCCACCACGCCGATCACCGGATGACGGGTGGTGAACGGATAGGCGGCGATTTTCGGGTTGGCATTGGAAATTGCCGAAAGCAGTGTGGATTTTCCGGCATTTGGGAAACCGACCAGGCCGATATCCGCAATCAGTTTGAGTTCGAGATCGACCAGCATCTGTTCCGTTTTTTCGCCGGGTTCATGTTCGCGAGGGGCGCGGTTGACACTGGTTGCGAAACGGGCGTTGCCGCGTCCGCCCTTGCCTCCGCGGAGGACAACAACCTCCTTGTTCGGAGTATCGATGTCGGCCAGGACCTCACCGGTTTCGGAATTGCGGATGATCGTGCCGGGAGGAACTTTGATGACAATGTCTTTTCCGTTGCGTCCGTGCATGTCCTTGCCCTTGCCGTTCCCGCCGTTTTTGGCAACGAAATGACGGGTGTAGACGAAATCCATCAGGCTCTGCTCGCCGGGAGCCGCCATGAAAACGACGTTTCCGCCATTGGCGCCGTCTCCGCCGTCCGGTCCGCCTTTCGGCACGAAAGCTTCCCTTCGAAAGCTGCAGCAGCCATTTCCGCCGTCGCCGGCCTTGATCGTAATCTGGGCTTTATCTACAAACATGAGAAACTCCCCGGTTTACCGAAAAAAAAGCCCGGAGCATTCGATCCGGGCTGAAAAATTACGCAGGAAAACGCGTCGTCATTCCGCGGCGACGGGAGCGGGAACCACTTCCACCATGCGGTTGGACTTGGTGAACTTCACGGTTCCGTCCGAAAGGGCGAAAAGGGTGAAATCCCTGCCGCATCCGACGTTGCGTCCGGGACGGAAGCGTGTGCCGCGCTGACGGAGGATAATGCATCCCGTGGTTACGAATTCACCGCCGAAAGCCTTGATGCCCAGCATCTTCGGCTGACTGTCGCGGCCGTTGCGGCTGCTGGACTGTCCTTTTTTATGTGCCATGATAGTTCTCCTTGAATTTTCCGTTTCATAAATACGAACTTATAATATACCGACAGAGTGGCATTTTGCAAATTCAAAATCGCCCTTTTTTCAAAAAAAAATGGAATTCCGCCTTGAAAAATTTTTCAGGAAGCATCCTCCGGGAAATCATTCCGCGCCGGACACTGAATTTTCCCTTGACGAATTCCGTGCGGTAAAAATCATCTGAAATCCCGAAAACAGATTGCCATTTTCCGTTTGAGGATGTATATTACAGGAATCAGGAAAAACGAATCAACCAACCGCAAAGGGTTACATACTATGCAAGGCTGCAATTACAACTGGCGGACGCAACGGGAAAAGAAGGCTTTTCTGGCACTGGAGGATGGATCGGTGCTTCGCGGATATTCCGTGGGAGCCGACGTCGACCAGGTCGGAGAAGTTGTCTTCAATACCGGCATGTGCGGATACGAGGAAATCATAAGCGACCCCTCCTACGCGGGACAGTTTGTCACGATGACCTATCCGGAAATCGGCAACACCGGCATCAATCTGCCCGACATGGAATCACGGGCCCCGTTTCTGAACGGATTCATCATCCATCACGACAACGAGCCCTCCAATTTCCGCGCGGAGGAATCCCTTCAGGCGTTCTTGAAGAAAAACAAAGTCCCGTGCATCGCCGGGATCGATACCCGCGCCCTGACAGTCAAGCTCCGGAACTCCGGAACGCTGAAAGGCTTCCTTCATTGCTCTTCTGAAAAGCTCTCCGAAGAGGAAGGCGTGAAACGCGCCGTCGAATGGTGCGGCCTCACGAATCAGGATTATGCCTCCAAAGTCTCCTGCACGGAAGCCTATGACTGGGACGCTTTCCCGGAACGCACTCTTTCCTGGGGCGTCGCCACGGAACTGCCCCCCGCCGAATTCAAGGTTGTCGCCTACGACTTCGGGATCAAGTGGAATATCCTCCGCTCGATGCGTCTGTGCGGAATGAACGTCCACGTGGTCCCGGCCCGGACCCCGGCGGAAGAAATCCTCAAGATGAAGCCCGACGGCGTGTTCCTTTCGAACGGTCCCGCCGACCCGGCCGCGCTGCCCTACGCCGCGCAAGCCGCAAAGACGCTGCTGGGCAAGGTTCCCATCATGGGGATCTGCCTCGGACACCAGATTCTGGGAATCGCCTGCGGAGGAAAAACCTACCGTCTGAAGTTCGGTCATCACGGCTGCAACCATCCGGTCAAGCGTCTGGAAACGGGAACGGTCGAGATCACCTCGCAGAACCATAACTTTTCCATCGATCCGGCCACCCTCCCCTCCTGTGTCGAGGTCACGCACATGAACCTCAACGACAACACGGTCGAAGGTCTCCGCCACAAGACGGAGCCCATGTTCTGCGTCCAGTATCACCCGGAAGCCGCGCCCGGACCTCACGATCCGTTCTACTTGTTCAACGGATTCCGGAAGCTGATGTCTCGCTGAAAAAACAACACGGGGAGCCGGAATGAAACCGCTCTGCGCCGCTATTGCGATCCCGGTTCTGCTTCTCGTTCTCGGTTCATGCCGGACAGGCACCGAGCCGGAATCGAAGCAGAATTCGTATGCGGAGTATGTTTCCCGGCCCGCCCTTGAACGCCGTCTCGCAAACAGCGAACTGGTGATCGGGCTGGTGCAATCGCCTGAAACGGAAAAAGAATTCCAGACCGCCGCGGAAATTCTGGCGCATCATAATCTCAAGCTCAAGGTCATTTACGCCGCCCGTGCGGAACTTCCTCCGCTGCTGCGTTCCGGAGCCGTGGATGTGATCGCCGGAGGTTTCTCGGAAAAAGAAATCCTTGACCTCCATCTGGTGCCGGTCCCATCCTCTCCGGACAGAAAAGAATCTTCGAAAAACCATGTCTTTGCCATCCGCCGCGGAAATCCGCAGTTGGAAAAAATACTGAGCGGTTTCCCTTCAGCCAAGGAGAAAAAAGGAAATGACATGGTTCGCAAAGCACAAAATTGAAGTTCTCATCGCAGGGATTTTTTCCATTCTGTTTTTTCTGCGTCTCTTCAATATGGATGTGCGTTCCCCGGAATACGACGAACTCTGGACGCTCCATAATTACGTGAACGTATCGGCGGGAAAAATCTTCTCGGATGTCGCCACGCCGAACAACCATCCTCTGAATTCATTCCTGATCCGGATTTCCTCTTCGCTTTTCGGAATATCGATCTTCACCCTCCGGCTTCCGGCACTGCTGGCATTCTGCGGGCTGTTCGCCCTCTCTATCGCCGCCGCGCGGAATTTCATGAACACGACCGTCGCCCGTGCCGCCTTCATCATACTGGTTATCCTCAACGGCGGCATCCTGCACTATGCCGAAACGGCCCGCGGATACTCCCTCCAGACATTTTTCGTCTTTGCCGCATTCCTATCCCTTCTTCTGTATGATCGATTCCGGGAACGGAAGAAAAAAGCGTTTCTGTATGGAATACTGTTCCTGCTTTCCTCCGCGGGAGCCTGTCTTTCCATCTCCAGCGGAATCATTTTCATCACCGCGCTGACTGCCGTATGGTGGCTCTTCCACACCCCTTTCCGGAAAGGGATTCCTTCCATTTTCATGCAGCAGAAAACTCTCTGGATTTTCTTTTTTCTCTTTGCTTTTTTCGTGCTTCTCTGGTATGGCGGGAACTATTCTGAGTTCGCCAAAGGCCGGAACACCTTTGGGACCAGCCTCACCGGAGTCCTCCCGTTCCTTCAGTTCGCGGGAGAAACTCTGTATGCCACGGGTGCGGGAGTTTTTCTTCTCGTCGCCATCATCGGACTGTTTCTGGTCCGTTCTCCGGAAAAGAAGCGTCTGCTCGGGACGGTCCTTGGAACGTTCGCGCTGGTTCTTGCGAGTGCGATCGCCTCGAAAGGAGGTCCTCCACGCGTGTATCTGCCCCTGTTTCCGCTGTCTGTCTTTGCCTTCGGACTCGTTCTGGACGATCTGCTGGAACGCTCGGAAAAACTTCGGAAATATGGGATACTGATCCTGGTGGCGATCTGCGGGGCGGGCGTTCCGTGGTCCAACAAACAGTATCAGGAATGGAGCGAGCCCGACCTCGGCTCGGCCTATCAGGAGCTGAAATCGAAAGTCTCCCCGCAAATTTTCGTTGCATACCGCCCGACGGACGCCTATGTGCTGCTTTCCATTTTCGAAGAAGAGATCGTGAAAGATGACCTGCAGAGGATGGAAGCACCTCGACTGCTGATGCTGTTTCACGACAATCAGATCGGGTGCATGAATTTCTCCGACATGGGCACCCGGTTTTTCCCGGTCTCCGTCCCCGCCAACGAATCCGGAACCCTGAAGGCCGGAATTCCCTACTGGATATACCTTCTCCGAAAGCCGCGTTCCGGTGAAAATCTGAATGGAAGAAACGTCCTCTGCATCATGAAAGGAACACCCCATCCGGCACTGCACGATTCCGAAAGCTGGCTGAAGAAGAATTTTGCTGTCGTGAATTTTTTCTTCACCCGGAAGCTGACTTCGCTCGGACTGCCGTTCGTCAATGTTTTCGCCGCCCGTTCGCCCTCCATGACGGCGGACGACATGCTGCGTCTGGAACGGGAAGATTCCAACGTCCGTTTCTATGTGGTCGGGGAGTAATCCGCATCCCGGCGGAACGGTCAAAAAAAAATCCGGTCCTTTGCGGGGATCGGATTTTTTCAAGTTCAGCCGAAACACTCGGATTACTTGCGGACCTGTCCGTTCGCGAAGTATTCGATGAGTTTCTTCGGAAGCGGAGGCACATCCTGCCGGTTGCATCCGGTGCGCATGGAAAGGTGTCCCAGCACGCCGGCGGCGACCGCGTTGCGGGCCGCAACCGGAGATGTATTCGTCTTGGCTCCGAAACGGACGAAGTTCAGGAAGTTCTCGACGATCGGGCCGTCCGCGCCGCCGTGCGAACCGACCGCGGGTTTGAGCTTGTAGATGATGTCCGGGGTTTCCCGGGGTCCGCGGCGTGTCCACACATGGATCTCGCAGTTGCCGGCGTCACCGATATTCTCAACACGGCCCTTGGTGCCGATGAAAGTATAATTCCGTTCCGCATCCGGGGCGTAATGGCACTGCATATAGGTGGCCTGCTTCCCGTTGTCGAGCTGCATCATGATCATACTGTGGTCTTCCACGTCGATGATCGGAGAGAACCCGGTCTGGGTAAGCGGCGGATACTGCGCAACATCCCATTTGGCGCATCCGGGAGTTTTCTGGGAACGGCGTCCGCACTGATTGTAGACGGAGAGCATGCCCATGCCGACAACCGACTTCGTATAGCCGCTCATGAGCCAGTGCATGACGTCGATGTC
>CAYWZD010000021.1:0-21589 GCA_964462755.1 uncultured Victivallales bacterium
ATGCTTTGGTTTTCTTTTACTGGTTCTGGAAGGTTTTCTTCCGGAAAAAGAGTGGGCGTGTCATCCGTTGGGACATAATGCTCGGTTTTGGAACCGAACATCTGCCGCTGAAACCACGCAACCAGTAAATTAAGTTTTTCAACCTCGGCACGAAGCTGGGCATTTTCGTCATCCTTTTGCTGGACGATTTCAACCCACGTCCGCTCGGCGTTCGTCTCACCGGGGAGTGGAAATGTAACAGGATTTTCCATGCAGACAATATAGCATGAATGCGCTTGATTTTCTACTCAGATTTCAATGTTTTTCGGTATCTTTTATAGTATTTTTCCACCTTGATTCCAGAAAGAATCGCTGACAGTTCCCGACTGGTCAATTCGATTCGCCCCTCCGCAGTTTTTGGTAGATGAAACGAGCCGACCTCAAGACGTTTCGCATATAACAAAAATCCGTCTCCATCCCATTGCAGAATCTTCACCATTTTACGGGTTTTCCCGAAAAATAGGAAAGCATGACCAGATTCTGGATTTTGATGTATCAATTCTTCAACTGCCCCGGCAAGACCGTCAAACGATTTCCGCATACTCACCGGAGTCGGACAATAGTAAAATTTTACAGTCCCGCTGAAGCCGAACATGACAATGCCCTCAAGACCGTCAAGACTTGGATCAAGGTTTCCTGATCAAAATTCTTATCCAATTGAACTTCGAGTCCATTTGCCAAAACTTTCACCCCTGTTCCCGATTGGGACGATCCAAATTGAGGCATCGATACTTCCACAAGTTCCAGTGCTTCGCCTTCTGTTCCTTTGTCACCCCGTTCTTTTTTCAAAAGTGCGATCCAACGACGCGCACTCTCATACGACACTTCTTTCAGCTCGCAATATTCTTGGATCGTCAGACCGCTGTCCCAGTATTCAGACAACTGATCAATCCAATATTGCTTCGTCTCCGGTCTCCCTGCCATGTTTCCTCCCGTAGGTTATGGTTCGGAAGGAAATTTAGCACACTTGTCTCCTCAGCGGAAGATGTAGCTCAGTGGGCGCATACCGTCAGGAATGGTGTCGTTCCCATACGAGATTCTTCAATTAAAGTCTCCCGAGATCTTCGGCCAGGATGCTCCACCGGACTGTCCCGGCACCACCAACATCAAAGTCCCCGGCAGCAATACGTCCGTCCGTGGTTATCTGCACGGCAACATCATTTTTCCGGAATAGTATTGTTGAAATATACTTATATTTTTGTCTGTTTTCGGCTCATATCTTCAAAAATCAGGCTGTAGGTATTTAAAGTGATCGAAATCTTTTTTGACGTAAAGCACGTGTCGGGAATAATCGGGGATGCGCGACTCCGTGGGGCCGGGAAACCGTTCCTTCCTTGTAGTCAACCGTATAATCACGGCCTTGCTTGTAAACCGTAATGCCGGGAAAGTAGGGATCCCGCAATACCATAATGCCCTTGACCACGCGGTCAAAAAAGAGATTTCCCGACAACGTTCCGGCCAAAACCAGACTTTCTCCATTAATATCCATGACGGCACGTTCTCCATGCCCGATTGCCGTCAGACCGACAGCTAAAATTATTCCCATCATTACCGTTTTCAGCGGCCCATCAAAATAGAAGCCGTTGCTTATCAAAAATTCAACCTTGGAATAGTATTCGGGAACGGAACTTTCCATATTACGCCCATCGGTTTTCAGGATGATAATCTTTCACGGTACTATCAGCCGTATGAATTCGGCAAAACTTTTTACCGTGGAATAGAAAGCGCACCCTTTTGGCTGACCGAAGCCGTAAGCGGCAAATACCCCTTTCATTCCCGCCCTCCGGGCGGATTCAAGATCGGTATGATTATCGCCCAGAATCCAGCAATCCGAAGGGGCTTGCCGATATTTTTCCGCCAGATATAAAAAAGCATCCGGCGAAGGTTTCAAAGGAAAGCCGCTACCGCCGCCGATATTGGCAGACAGGAATTCGGCAATTCCCAAGCCAGCTAAAATTTTACTTCCTACCGCTACCGGCTTATTGCTGACAACGGCAAGGTTCCAACCGGTAAGATACAATTGCCGCAAGCCTTCGTGGACACCGGGGTATAAACCGGTAGAGACTAGCGGATTGGCCATATAATTATCCACCATGCACGAGACAGCTTCATCGACCGTCACCGGCAGAGAAACATCGGCAAAAGAACGTTCCAGCAACTTCCGCGCGCCATCCCCGGTAAAGCCGGAAATGACCTCGACCGGCAACGGGTCGAATCCATAATTGGCGCGCGTCATATTTACCGAGTTTGCGATACCGCCGACGGAGTCGATCAGGGTTCCATCCAAATCAAAAAAAGCACATCGGGACATGAGTTGAAGTTCCTTAATAATTGAGGTCCTTTCGTGATTTTCATGGGTAAGCTTCTCTTATCTTCGGAATGAAGCCTGTTGACATCAGGATTTTGAGAAAGAAAATACTTGAACAACAATCAATAGTTGAATTAAAAACACCACTATAACAGGATCATGGTTCGTAACCATTCTAAAACAGCATGTTAAAGATTCAGATTCCTCGGCGAAGGATCCGTTCAATGACGGGAGCCATCCGTTTGGATATCATGTAAAAACCAAGGTCGGTGGCATGAACACCGTCCACAGTGCACTCCTCTGGATCATTGCCAAACAGGGTTGTCCCATCCAAATAGTGGATATTGTGATCGCCCGCCTTTCTCCGTTTCCGAAGTTCGGCAAGATGAATTTCCGTAAAGGCAAGTCTCCGTTCCGGGTACTCCGGTTCTTCTCCGAATTCGCCGGCAGTGGGAAGGCGGGAAACCAGCAGAAGCGGCGTAACGGGATGAGCCTCCCGCAGGATATCAATGAATCCGGGAAGCGTGTCTTTCAAACCGTCAATACCTGCATTGGCATCATAATCGATTACGTACATGGCGGGATACTGAATAGAAGCCATTGTTCGCGCCATTTCCGGTTCTCCTTTTCCGTTTCCGGAAAATCCAAGGTTGACAAAAGGGCAGTTCAGCATGCGGCTTATCTGGTTCGTGTGGCACATGCCGGGGCGGGAGGCACATCCTCCCTGCTGAATGGAGGTACCATACACCACTACAGGACGAGGATCGCGCCAAGGCGTCGGCTTTTCGATCAGCGCCCCTTCCGTAAGCCCGAACTGAACGGATTGCAATCCGGAGTAAAGTGGAAAATGAATTGTGAACTCCCGCATTCTCTTGATTTCCACAGGACCGAAGAGGGAAACGATATACTCGTCTTTTGTCGGATCGAAACGGGATGATTTACAGTAATTTTTTTTATTTCCGCTCCCCAGATAAAGATCAAAGCCGCGTGCGCCCACTGCAGCCATAGTATCCCCCGAGAAGTAATGTTCAAGTTTTGCCGAAACCCGAATTTCAGCGGTATCGGAACGGAAACGGAGCATTACGCCTGCCGTGTTCCATGCAAGACAATCCAACTCCTCGGATACTTTCATATCAAAGGGAAGGCGGCGGAGTGGTTCGCCTGTTTTTCTCCAGTAGAGGCCGCTGATTTCAAAGCCTTTGGCATCAACGTCGTACCAATCCATCCCGTCTTGGGTTTTCATGTCAAAAGCCATATTTTTGTCAATGTTGGAAAGTTCTTTTGCCATAATCCGCATATCCTAAATTAGTTGTTTTCGGCATTTCTGTTCTGCAACAGGACATTGTTTTTTTTCACTGTGCTCAACTGAGGAGATTCATCAAATGGCTCCGTAGTCCGTTCCTCTCTTCGGAGGAAGACAAAAATACTCCGCGTTTTCCCCATGCAAGCTTGTCTTATTCACGCGAAGTAAAACCGCCATTGACTATATTAAATTGATCTGATATCAAATTCTGTTGATCGACGGGGATTCCCCGCAATGTGGAAATGTCCTCTTTATCAGCAAGATATATCATCAGGTCAGCGGAGGCTTCCACAGCTTTGCCTGCGGTTTCAAAGCTGATTTTGTCCGGAGTGTTGTCAACACGATGGTGATAATAAATCCCCGCGAAGCAGTTTTTTCTCCAGAGCCAGAACCCGGGAACTTTGCATGCGGCAAAGGGGAACTGATCGGTATATGGAAACGGAACTTTGCTCTCCAAATACAAAACATCATGCCGACTGAAGATCTCCTCGACCTTGCGACAAAGGGCATCATTGGCATTAATGGTCATCTCGAACCAGCCGAGCACGGAGCCCATGGAGTCAAAATTGCACATGAAGACGCCGTTCTTTTCAACCTCGGAACGATGTTTTCGGACATATTCGGTGCTGCCGACGGAAAGCTGTTCCTCGGCACCAAAGCTGATCAGTTTGAAGGTGCGCTTGTGGAGTTTGCAGGAGAGGAGACGCGCCAGTTCAACGATCGCCGCGCTTCCAATGGCGTTGTCATCGGCGCCGACTGTTCCCGCCTGAGTATCATGGTGACCGCCAGCATAGATTACACCGCTTTCCGGATCCGTACCTTTGATTTCACAGACAACAACGGATGTGGTGCTTTTGCGGATCCCGCCGGAAACATTGATTCTGGCTTCGGATGCTTTATCCTGAAGCCATTTCCATGCGTCCATATAGGCCACATTCAGGCTTGGAACCGCACCGTGTTTTTTCACATAAGCGGGAAAGAGTCCATCCGCAAGTTGAACCGTTCCTGTATAACGGGTATCGACAAACAGGACAAACGCCGGTTTTGCTTCCACGAGACGCCGGTAATTCTCTTCATTTTCGATATGACAACCGAGATGAATTACGGCTTTTCCGGTTAGAAAAGAGAGGTCGGAACGTTTGTACCCGGTGGCGATATCGAAGAAGACCAGATCCCCGGCAACGTTTTTTCCGTCGGTGGAAGGAGCGGAACTAAACAGAGAACAGGGGAATTCCTTCCATTCGCCATTGATTCTGATCTCCAGTTTTTCCAAGGAGATGAAGCGTTCATTCACCGGAAACTCTTCAATAATGACATTCGGAGAATATTCAGCGAATTCCCCGGCAAGATATTTTGCCGCCTGTAGTTCCTGCGGAGAACCCGCCAGACGAACACCGATCTCATCCGTTAAAGCTCGTAAATGTTTTTCCAGATTCGCAGCCAGTATATTCATAGATATGAAACCTTTCCTTTGTTTCTTCAATACGGGACGTGGACATCCGCCGGTTCAAACTCCTCTTCATCCAGCCATGAGTCCTCAAACAGTTCCCGTTTTTCAGGCAGATATTCCGGAATCATCTCTTGCGTTCCCGTATGACCCCCAAGAATAATTCCCTTCCCGTTGACACTGAATTTCAGTTCCGTGGCGCCGAAATTATGGAAAGCCATTTTCTGTTGTTTTGTGGCTATTCTAAGAGCGGGTTCCGCCTCAATAAGAGAACAGGTCCGGTCCTCCGGGGAAATGAGAAGTTTTCCAACAGTATAGGCAAGGCGCATATCGGCGGATGCAATGTGAATTTCTTCCGTCTTCTCTTTTCCATCCGTGAACCGGACGGGGGCGGAAAGGTCCGTATCCGTATTGAGCATATAGATGTCCTTTCCGAACTTGCTTTCGTAGACGGCCCAGCGGACCACATCGGGCGCAAGAAGATCAGGAAACGGCGTCCTATTGGCCGATGCGATGACACGGAGAAGGGTTTCCGCAAAGGAGCGCATCCCTGTGTCACCCGGCCAGGAAAAGGCGGTCACCGTCCAGACATACCCCTTCCCGAGTTTCCTTTCAGCAAGAAGCGGATGTTTGGTATAACCTTCCAGCGTGAATTCCGTCTCCCGTCCGATAGTGGTTCCGGCAAGGATCCGGATCTCCGGATCGGTAATAATTGCATCCGCCGTTTCCACTCTTCCGATGTAGATCGGGTCGCTTTTCGGCGCCAGCAGAGGGAGAACACAGCCGGGAGCCTTCGGCTGATGGAGGAACTGCATTCCACGGACATGCGCCTTGTTCCGTCCGGTCACCCGCAGTCCACAAAGGCCGGAGAGGTCGCCGTCATGAATCAGACTGATTTCTCCGCGAACATCGGACACATTCAGGTGGGGAAGCCATATCACAAGATGCCCCCCGTCTTTTACGTAGCGGATCAGTTTTTGATAGAGTTTCTCATCCATCCGGTTGTATCCGAGGAAAATCAATGTCCTGTAAGCGGAAAAGTTTTCGGCAAAGGCCGGGACAATGTCATATTGTCCCTCCGGCGGGTTGCCCGATACATCCCGGTCCCCGGAAAGTTCGATCCGGAAGGGATCCTGTTTCCGGCGGAACTGACGTAGCAGGAACCAGCCGTGTTCCGCAGACCCCGACTCCCACTCGTTTCCATCCTCATACTGTCCCCACACATAGGGATTCCAGATGCCGGGATGTCCGTCATCCTGACCGTGAATGACGCCGAAGGAGACCTCGGGACCGGACGAAGGACGATGGTGAACCCAGGCAAAACGGCAGATCTCCCGGAGGATTCTCCGGATTGCTTTGGTTTCCGGGGTATGAAAACCGTACTCTTTATGAGCAGCGCTGTGATAGATATAGTGACTGGATTCGGGATAGATGAATTCCGCCCCGGCGAGCCAGGCAAGATAAAGGGAGAGTTTCCAGCGTTTGAGCCAGATCTCGTCAAACCGCCAGCCACCGTACCAGCCGACGGCGATATGGACGCCCCAGAGTTTTCCCGTCGCTTTCGCCGTTCCACGGATGGAACTCAGGCAGAGAAGAGGATCACCGGGCATCATTTCAAGACAGAGAATATCGCATCCCGCTTCCGCATACCACGGAAAAACAATGCTGGAATCGGTATGGATGAAGGGACCGGGGGCGATCTCCTTTCGTTCGTAGTCCACCCGCTCCTTCATGAAGGAGACAAACTGTCTGTGAGCCTCCGTAACCGTCCGGCAGGGGGGAAGATTGGTATATTCCCCCACAGCACCGTCCAGCGTGTATTCTCTGGGCCAGTAAAGGAGTCCCCCCACCTCGCCGATGGAACCACGGCCGAGGAAATACTCTCCTCCTTCCGCGAAAAGTACCGAATATTCCCCCGGGGGAAGTACGGGACCAAACCAGCGTTCCTTTGCCGCATTTCTATGGATGAATTCCGCAAGAATCATATAGACCTTATGGTCCCGGAAGAAGCGCATGATCTTTTTGGCCTCCTCCTTATCTTTTGGGAGGGCGATCAGAACTAAATTGCCGAGTTTCAGTCGGAGGTAATCCTTCGCGGCACCCAGTCCTGTGGGAATGGAAGCACCGATAAGTGGAAGGTCGTTCCGGTTCATTTTTCGTTCTCCACCGTAAAGTTGCGGGACTTCTGTTTTCTGATCCGCATGGCGGATAACACATTCTTCATGGCGCGTCCGCAACGGATCAGGGAGTCCTGATCCACTTTGATGTAGCGGTGCTTTTCGGGATCAAAACAGGTGGTCACGGAAAGTTCAACAGTAATGCTCACAGCATTCGGAAAATGAACCAGGAACCAGTCATGGGCACAGCTGTTGCGGAAGGGGAAGCTGTAGTTTTCCGTCTTCCGAAAGCCGCACTCTTTTTCCAGCAGTTTCAAAAGATAATCCCGGCCGGAGACAGCGGAAGAGATATCTTTTCCTGCGTATTTCCCGATAATTTCATCGGAGAAACTGAGCACGGTGTGCCCGCGCCATACGCCGCCCGAGTGCCAGTCGATCATAAGATCGGGATCAATTCCGGAGTTCAGAAGGAACTGCTCCACCGCAATGTTTTCCGGCTGAATATCCTTGAACCAGCAGCGATTAGTGTTCCAGCCTTCTCCGTTCCAGCCGTCGCTGCCGGAGATGGCGGCGTCCATGTTGACGGGCGGAACCGCGTAAAGGGAGATCGTTTCCCGGAGTTCCGGATCAGCGGCGAACCGTTCCAGAAGACTGGCAAGGATATGGCAGCCGATCATCTCCATGGGGGAATGCTGACCGATGGTGAAAAAGACCTGATAACTTCCGTGTCCGGCCCGGATCAGGGAGATGGGATGCCCGTGAGTGGATCGTCCGATCTCCTTTACCTCGAAATCGGGGAGTTTTCCGAACTTTTCAAAGAGCTGATCCTGTTCCAGTTTCATGAAGGGTATGGAACTGGAGAGATACCATGTTCCTTCCGGAAGCATGATGAGGGGACGGTTGCGTCCGCTTTCATCGGTGGACTCAAGGACCTCGCAGCGGAGCCATGTTTGTCTGTCCGCGCTCCGGAAAAAAGCTGGCGCCATGCCGGGTGGAGACTGAAACTCCGTGGGATAGAGCCGGACAAGGCCGCCCTTCGTGGCAATCCGGCAGAGGAGCCAGTAGGAGTCGCTCCGGATGAATTCCGTCCCTGTGAAGAGGTGAAGCACCCCATTTTTTCCGTCATATCTTGTAAAAACCCGCGAAGCGTTGGGGAAATCCGTATCCACTGCCGGGGCGGCCGTATCATCGGGCAAGAGCGTAATATCACGGCGGACGGAATTGTAAACCGTAAGACCGGAACACTCCTCCGCCGTCGTCAAATGAAGGGGGACCACAGCAAGATCCGGTTCCCGCATATTGATGTCGGAAAGCATTCTTCTATTGACAAATACCTCTGCGCGGGAGTAATCAAGCGGATCGTCGGTTGTCCAGTCATGGAACCGGAGAGGCCAGACGATGTTGGAGATTACAAGCTCGATATGGAGTTCCGGAGTATCCAGAATTGCGGCGGGATATCCCGTTTCTAAAATCATTTTGCCATCGTTCCGCCTCACCAGCCGGAGATGCCCCTGCATGGTCAGCAGAAGTTGCCAGCCGTTGGAACCGGACGCGGCGTCAACCAGAACATGATCCGTTTCCGGAAGCGCTTCCGGAGTCGGAATCGTGAACGACAAAAAGATTTCCGGATAGAAGGAATCCGGTTCCCCGATCAGGGAACCGGAGCCGTCGAACTTCAATTGCAACCGTTCCAGCGTAGCCGGAATCGGACTTTTCCAGTCGGAGGGATACATACAAGCAGATCATCCTTTCATGAAAATATTTTCGGGCAAAATACAGCACCGAACCGTTTTTTTTCAATAAAATTTTTGCTTCAGAGCAGGCTATCCCCGAGGCAGAGACCTCGGGGTATTACGCCCGCTCTTACACGGCTCGCCAGCGAGCCGGACACAAAAATGGAAAAGACAAAAAACATAAAGTCGCCCCAAGGGGCGAGGTATTTGACCCAAAGGAATCAATCCCAGACTTCGGTTTCGCTGAGAATCAGCTTTTTGCCTTCTTGGCGGGGACCGAAGGAGATTATCAGTTTCCTGACCGGAGGACCCGGCGGAAGTGTTGCCGCACTCATGCGGACATCTGCTGTTTCATCGCCCGGAATCACCGTTTTTCTTCCGTCTTCCGTTGTCAGTGTGACTTCCGGAAGAGTTCCGCTCCAAAAGATTCTTACCCTCCTAGCGGGGACCTTTTCCCCGAAATCAAATTGCGCCTGAAAAGCCTCCGGACGGGAGAATGTGTCCGCGAACATGTCAAGCCGAATCTTTCCTTGGCGGATGATGTGGCGGTTCATGAGCTCGTTGAAAAGATCTCCCTCAGTAAAGGCCTTTGCACGGTTTGTCAGATTGCCGGAAGCAAAGGAACAGGTAAGTTTTTCATCCTTTTTTGCCGCATCCGGAGCCAGCGTAAGCGTATAATGCGCTTTGGGAGACACTTTGTCATTGGCGGTCATTTCCGCTTTGTCGCGCCACCAGAGAAAATTGTTGCCCGTAAGACATTTGCCAACGGTTTCCGGCTTTGCTTCTTTCCTGTGGGGAAACGTAAAACGCCATATGTCCTGACCTGTTTTCGCGCCTAGATTTTCGAGAAGAACCCTGGTGAACTCCTGCCAATCGGGACGTTCCCCGTCCGCATGGGCCGGTTCACGGGCAATCATGACGGCCCTTCCGCCGCCGGGATAACGTTTTTCGGTAATCACGGCATCTCCGGCAGGAGACGCGGCAAGGATAGTCACATTGTTTCCTTCCAGCTTCAGGTCACCGGCGGCAAGAGGAATGCTTTTCTTCATTCCCTTCATCAGCCCCTCCTGAGTTTTCGGGCAGATTATGTCATAATATTTTGTCTTCTTCACGGAGACGCCGAACAGTTTTTCCGCAAAAGCGCGTCCGTCCGTTCCGTCGGGACGGAAACGGGAGAATTCCGGATCAAAACAGACCAAGGTTCCGCCGTTTTGTACATAGGATTCCAGCAGGGGATAGAGAGCCTTGTCCACAATATCAGACTTCGGAATCACTGCAAATTTCCAGCGGGAAAGTTTCTCTTTCCCATCCAGCAGCTGAACATCGGAGATGAAACGGAACCATGTGCGGGCGCCGGGTCCCGCCATGTTGTAAAACGCTTCATAGGGGGGAGCCTCCCACCGGCATCGGCTCAATGCCGAGTCGTTGGAGATGAAAACGGCATAGTCCGGTTCCGGATATTTCAAAAGATTCATGCTGTTGATGATCTTCGCCGTTTCCAGAATCGTGTTCCAGCGGGGACTGTGTCCGTAGGCATCCGTATTGCTGCTTCCCTGACGACGGGTGACTCCGGCCCAGTCGGCGGGATAGAGCGCCACTCCGATGGCCCCACCACGGAAGGCCTCGCTCAGCAATGAGGCGGAAGCCTCCGAATCGTAGCTCACATTGTTCAGATTTTCCAGGTGCACGTAGCAGAAGGCCGGTTTTCCGGAGAGATCGGCCACCAGTTTGGCTCCGAAGCCGCTTCTCTGGCGGAACTGGCTGTTGGCGGGTCCGCTCTGGACATTGACCATATCCGCATATACTCCGATTCTGCTCTGATGCTGGATTCTCATCTGGGAGGTGGGATCCGAGGAGATCACTTGCACAATGTTTCCCGTTTTTTTCTGATGCTCCCGGCAGACTTCCATCACTTTTTTCTGTGCAAGCACCATTTTGTCCAGCAGATATTTTCTTGCGGCAAGGTGTGCAAAGGGTTCAGTGCCCGTATCCGGTGAGGAAGGTATATCGTATTTTCCGTATCCGTATTTTTTTCGTATCTCCGCTCGAATTCCGTCCATAGAACGGGCCGTGTTCGGATCGGCGGCAGTTTGGGCAAGAATGACGTCCAAAGCATGAAGATATTCATCGGGCATGGCCACGCCCGAATAGCGGCCCGGATTTTTTTCCAGTTCCTCTCTCGTCTCATCGGCAAGGCCCTCGAACAGCCGGTAAGGATCGAAAACGGATTTTCCGGAAAAATATAAAAGCATGACGCTCCGTCCCTTTTTTCCGTTCATCCACGGAAGAAGGTCCTTGTCGGGGGAACGGTGATACATTTCCAGATGCCGGATGCCGCTCCGGTCATATTCCGCAAGTCTTTCAGCAAGATTGAACTCCCTCCCGTATTGAAGCGCGTATGCACGGTTCCGACCGGGGAGAATGGGCATGTTCCAGCTGAACATCCTTAGTCCGGGGAACGGGGCGGGACAATCCGAGATCAGTTCCCGGAAAAGCGGATCCTCCACCTTCCACCAAAGTGCCGGATCCTTGAAGGATTCCATGGTCGAGGAACTGAGAAGACGGGCGGAGACTCTTCCTGAAGAGTTTTCTTTCCTGACGGCAAAGGCGGGAAACATGTTCGAATCCCGGAATTTCCGCACAGGGGACCAGACGGAAACAGGGGACTCCGTTGCCCCCAGTGTGGAGTGGTTCCTTGCGGCATTCAGTCTGAAGCTTATCCCGGAATCCTTGTTTTCATAGTGGTAACCGATGTCGGAAAGAGGAAGTTCAAACCGGACAAGAGTGCATTCAGGAGAAAGTTCGGAAGAATGGATCTTTAAATGACTGTCCCAATTCCGGTTTTCATTCTGGGCGTCATAGATCTGTCCGTGAGGATCAAAGGCGATCTGATAAAGGGGACCGTCGGAATTGATGTGTGTGATGAAAAGTTCTAGGACCTCGTTTTTCCAGAGAAGAGATTCGTTATCCCGGGGTGAATCATATTTTTTGAACGTTTTTCCGGCGGCATGGTAGAGATGAAAACATCCGCAGAGATTTTCTTCAGCCACTGCAAGAAGAAGTTCCGTTTTCTGGACGGCAGGAGCATCTCCGTTTCCCGGAAAAGCCCGAAAATCCGTAAGAGTCAGAGCGTTTTGCAGGAAAGATGAATCCATTTTTCCCGTCAGCGAGGGTTTCCGGGAAAGTTCCGGGACAAGCAGTTCCCCGGTTCCGGTTTTCAGCACAAGATCATCGAAATGCGTCTCGCCTGCAAACGACATTCCCGCATAGATTCGTATCTGGACGGCGGTTCCCTTTTCCGGAACCGTAAAAACGTAGCGGAGCACTTCCCATTTTCCGCCGGTTCCGCCTTTAATTCGGGGCGAGTTCAGGAAACGGATGCATCGGTTCTCCTTGTTCTGGATCAGGAACATGATATAGGCATCCCCGCTTTTCAGTTCACTCCGGAATCGGCAGGAGAACTCATAACTTTTTCCAGCCTCCACCGGAACGGCGGGAGTCTGTTCCGCAAAGACCGGCTTGATCTCCTTTTCGGAATAAAGACGGAGCCAGCGGTTTCCGTCCGCTTTCTGAATAGAGATGACCTCGCTCTTGTACCACCAGTTCCCTCCTTTCTCAAAGCCAGGATTCTTCAGAAGATTTTCCGCCTGAAGAAACGGTGCGAAAAAGGTGAGGATGGCACAGAGAAAAACGTGTTTCATAATCATAAATCCTTCTGTTATTCGCTGATGGTGACATTTTTCATATATTCGGGACCGGAGACTTTTTTGACAAGCTCCATCTCCAGATTACGTAGAGAAAGTCCGGAAATAGTCGAGTCGGCAAGGGATCCGGCGAGAAGAACGGCCGCTTGCGCATTGGAAATGACATTTCGGATCGTAAAACCGTATGTGTCTCCAAGAGGAGTCACTCCTCCCCATCTTGGATTGGAGTCGCCGACCTTGACCGCCGTGTTGTTGTGGAGATAGGCCGGGGAACAGTCTTCCAGGTTTTCCAGAAGCACATCGTGCATCCGGATACCGCAGGAGTTCAGGAAGCGGATGATCTGACAGCTCCCGGCACTGTACCCGTGTATGTTTTTTATGGAGATGTCGAAGACGTCATCCTCCTCTCCACGTCTCCGGGAGGCACTTATCATGGTGGAACCGATGCTACCCGCAGGAATCTCGGGCGCTCCCGGATAGGAAATGGCGGTAAGGGCCACAAGATCGTCGCCGGTGCAGCCGGAAATATTCTCGATATTGATATGTCTGCAGCCCCTCCTGAGATCAAGACCGTCCTGATTGAGAACGACTCGAGGTTTCCCGTCAATATAAACGGTGCCCTGCGAGAAGAAGCGGATGTTCCGAACAGTTCCCTTTTTGCAGAACTCAAGCGAAACTGCCCAGCAGTGGGAGTTGACGATCGTCAGATTTTCGAGAGTAAAATCCGATACTTCCGCAAACAGAATGCCGATGTTTCTCCAATCCCCCTTTTGAAACTCATCCGCTTTCCCCGCATCGGTGCCATAGGTCTGAATGCCGATGGTTTTGCCGGAATCACCCGTGGCCCGGGGATGATTCGCCCCCTCCAGAACTGCGTTTCCGCTTCCGATGACATGGATATGAGACATGGGACGGATCGGCTCAATCCCGATTCCGCAGTTGGCGCTCCGGATGAAATTGTCACGGCAGGAATCGGAGAGTTTAATCTTGCAGTCAATGATCCGGAGCTCCGAATTTCCGGGAAGAAGAATGGCCCGGTCAATGAGCCATAAATCTCTTCCGTCCGTTGGCTTGCGGGCCGTGATCTCCAGTGGAAGATTGTTTTTGCAGGCAAAATCAAGCGCAAGTTCGATTCTGTCCGAATCACTTCCGTTTTCGTAGGCATTTGGATTGTTCAAATTCATTTTTATTTTTATGGCTTCACATTGAATTCTTCATCATCATGGGCAAGAGCAACAGGAAAAGGAAGCGATTTCGTCTGTTCAAGAAAGAACGAATGATCCTTATCCAGCAGACTCTGCTTGTAATGGGTGAAAATAAGTTTTTTGATTGGCAGATCGCGAACCACATTCACAATGGTTTCCCGCGGACAGTGACACCCCTCGCAAAGACACACGGCGGGGTTCTCAAGGGCTTCTTTCGGAAAGTCCCCGAAATCCCCCCAGCGGAGATCTCCTGTAATCAGAAGACGGGATTCCCCGTGTTCCAGAAGAAACGCATAGGATGGCCCCCGTCCTTCCAGATGATCCGTGGGGTACGCTGTGATCTTCAGATTTCCGTCATCAAAGAAAGTGCCCGGAACCACCGGATTAAAGTGCAGTTTTCCTTCCGCAATATCCCGGTGGATCACTTTCATGAATCCGAGAACAGGCTCCTTCGCGGCCATCTCCGGAAGATAAACGGTCATATCCGAATCCGGATCCTTCCCATGTTCCCGGAAGAAACAGTTCAAAAGTCCCATCATGCCACCGAGATGATCCTCATGGCAGTGGGAGATGAAGACTTTTCTGACATCGGTATAAGGGATTCCTCTGCTGAAGATCAGAGCCTTCACCGGTTCTCCGGCGTCAATCAGATAATATTTTCCTCCGCAGAGGATCAGATTCGAGGCATTGGCCCGGTCCCGTGCCGAATTACCCGCCGCTGTTCCAAGAGTAATCAGTTTCATTTGGTTGACCATGTGTCATCAATCATATTCTGGCTTCCGCTGCCTGCAATGACAAACGGCTGCCAATACTTGGAAAGAACGAGCTGCCGTCCGTCAAGATCTCCCACATGGGTATCGAAAAAGAGAATATTCGCTCTCAAACGGTGCCGCGCGTAAGGGGCATAATAATAACAATCCTTGTAAAGAGGATAATATTTTCCGGAATCCGGACGGAAAATATAGGGAGCTCCGGTTCTGGTCATATCAGAATGAAGATTTCCTCCGCTTTCTCCGGACTGCGTCGGAACGGAACCCGTGGAAAGGATCGTTTCTGAATTTGCGCCGTTTCTTACGAGAAGAGTGAGTTTACGGTACATTCTCGGGCTTTCCTGTCCGAAGGTGCCGAGCATGTAGAGGGGATATCCGTAATGGTTCGTTTTCTGGACGGGCGCATAATAAACGGAGTTTTCCGATGGACAGACGAACACTTTTTCCGTACATCCCTGATCTGTGACAAACATCTGTTGCCAGAGCTGGCTCCCATTCTGCGCTGTGGGATAATAGTCATTGTATGTGCTGACATATTGGGTGTAGGCATAACCGATCTGTTTCAGATTGGAGAGACATTTGATGCTTTTGGCCTTATCCCTTGCGGAATTCAACGCGGGAAGAAGCATTCCCGCAAGAATCGCGATGATAGAGATGACTATTAGGAGCTCAATGAGTGTGAACCGTTTCTTCCACTTCAACGATGTAAATCTTGACATGGCCATTTTTTCCTTTCTGCCGAACCAATTTCAAAACAGTCTTGGCTCCCTTGTGTTTTTTGTTTGTTTGATCCGTGAAAACTGTTTCACGGACAGTGTTTAAACGCTTCGACGATTCTTATCGGGAAATCATGTTTTTTGAGCGCTCCCATCCTTCGCCGTTGTTTTTCCTGCTTTGTTTATCTTGTGAAACGTTAAATTCCGTTGTAAGTTCAATTTTTGCCATGTGCCAGGAATTTGAATCCGAACGGGAGAAACATGATGCTCCGACGGCTGATTGTCCCCGGAGATGCGGAGAAGGAGACGGTCCAGCGCCCAGCCGACCCGATCGTGCGTATCATGAAACGCGCAAAAAAGTTCTGGCGGAGGAGGGTCGTTGCCGTCCCAGCTTGCTCCGATGACAAAGGAGCGAGGTTGAGGGAATTTCCGGAGCAGAAGAGTGGCGAGCCAGCCGCTTCCGGTAACAATGGCGTCCGGCCCTTCAGGCAGTGTCAGAAGGGCATTTACCGTTCCCAGAACTTTGGCGGGGTCCTTTCCCTGTTCCAGAAAGAAGCATTTTCCGTCGGAGAGATCGTCCCCGAGAACCTCCCGGAAAATTTTCCGGATATACTCCTCATACCTCTCATATCCAAGAGCGGCTTTCTCTTCAAGAAACACGATCCTGCGGTATCCTTTTTCCCGAAGATGATTCAAAATCAGTTCCCAGCCTGTCCGGAGGTCATTGGCGGAAGAATCGGTCAGTTTCACACCGGACGGCAGGTTCAGCAGAACAAAAGGCACATGAATTTCTGAAAGGTGCTTCTCTATTTTCAGATTGAAATTCCTAGAGAAGCGGAACAGAAAACCATCGACGGAAAAATTCAGAACAAAGGCCGGATTCTCCTCGAACACCTCGGGATCGAAATCGAGGAAAACCGGCCGATATCCCGAAGCGGCCAGTTTCTCTCGTACAAAACCGGCAAGTTCCGTATGAGATGCGACTCCCACAATGGCGATGATCCCCGACTGTTTTCTGACAGAAATATTTTTGTGGACGGGAAAAACACCGCTCGTTCCGCGAATGACAACTAGATTTTTTTCCGCAAGCAGATGCAGCGCCTTCATAATAGTCCTTTGATTCACATCGAACTTCCGGGCCAATACAGCGGACCCCGGAAGACGACGATCCGATGGTAGAGGAGCCGCCATTTTAGCGATACTGTCAGCTATTTCCGGGTAATGTTTGATCATGAAAAGAAAACCCCTTTCCGAGTCTCTGCTATACATTATAGCAACTACTGTATATGACTGTCAAGACCGGACGGAGAAAAAATTGAAAAATTGTAAATGTAATGCTCTTTTTTGTATCCCCTTTGTTGTCCCTGAAACTTTCCTTTTCCGAGAATGGGCATGACAGCTCGTCGGAGGAAAAGGAAAAAGTTGCAGAGACACTGCGGATGTATTACGATAAAGAGATTGGATTCGGCACCCAGTCGATGAAAATCGCGTAAGCATCATCTCGAGCACATTGCGATCCCTTAGAGATCATATATATCAGAAGGAGAGATGCCTCCGCTACCGTCAGACCGCTATCCCAGTATTCCGACAACTGATCGATCCAATATTGCTTCGTTTCCGGTCTTCCTGCCATGATTCCTCACGTGAGTTCTGGTTCGGGAGGAATTTATCACACATTGGACTGGATGAAAAGATTTATCTCATTGGGCGCATATTTGTCAAATGCGACTTGTGCAAAAGACTCTGATTTGCGGGTGAGACGGTAATTGCTGCCTTCTAAAAAGACATTTTAGAGGTTCCCGGAAGTATTGAACCAGCGTTTATATTCGCAGGAGATCGTATTCAATGGACGAATGTAGAAACTCATCAGCCATGATTCATTGGTCAATTTTTGGAGCCCATGCGAGTTTCTCTTTGAGAGTCAGAATAACGCATTCTGTTTTTTTCTCTACGAGTTTTGAATATTCCGTATTGTTTTTGGGGACTGCCAGACCCGAATATAGTCCACGGAAAAAATAGACGGCAGTTCCTTGGTTTTCGGAAGTCCGGTCCATTCAAGCATGACTTCACTGTCAATGTTTACATACAACGGACGGTGATAAAACAAGTTGGGCTGTTCCCATAATTTGATTCCATCCAGATACCAAATCAAGGTATCGGAATTCCACAGAAAACCGGCTGTTCGGAATTCCGTCGAGAAATTGCTCGGATTCCAATGGACAGCGCCTGATTTGGTATCTTGGAAATTCACCTTGGTTTCCACATAAGGCGTTGCGAAACGGTGCAGAGTCATAAAATATTTATGTTCGGCGTCTTTTTCCTCATGGGATTTTCCGAAAACTTCAAAGATGTCGATCTCCTCCGAATAATCACCCGGACGATATTTTGCAGGAGAGTCCAGAGGATCATTCAGCCAAAAGGCGCTGGAAACGGAGGAATTCATGGCTTGAAAACGCATTTCAAAATATCCGTAGAGGAGTCTTTGCCGACTGCGTACAAATGCGGTCGAGAAACGGTCATATCCACGGACTTTGTTTTCCTCGGAAACCTCCATAGCACTGAGTTCGCGGGCGGCAAGTTGGAGCATCCCGTTGTGCAAGGAAACATTTTTCCGGTCAAAGTATCCGGGTTTCCGCCCATGCCATTCCGGGGAAAAATCATACCATTTGTTTCGATCCAGAGCCCCGGAGTCGAATTCGTCACTGAACTGTTCATTGAGAATGAAATCTCGGGGGAGGGGAATCGCCGCTGGCACTTCTTTTTGCATGTTTTCAACTTTCTTTACAGTTAATATTTTCCCCTATAGGGGTAAAAAGGAATTGCAAGAAGATTTTCGATCGATCCATCCGGACGGATCTTAAAGTCGTCGACGGTTTTTCCATTGGAGTCCATGACGCTCAGACGAATATACTCCCGGGTGATTTCACCGTTCACCGCCGTGGCCCAAAATCCGTTGTCATCCGGACCGCCGCCATTGATCAGCAGCACATATTTTTTATCCTCGGCGGAACGCGGCGGTTCCGATTCATTCCAAATCCGATAATAATCGGTTCCCCAACACCCTTTGGCTCCAGGATCAATTCTCATATAACGGTGCACATGACCGACCAGCATAACATGGATTTTTTCCTGATTGAACAAGGGCGCGAATAATTTTTCCAGCAGCGGACCGTTCGGAATTCCATGCGTGGGCATATGGGCCAGAACGATGCGGAACCGGGCGGTCTTGAATTCTGGGGAAGGAAAGATTTCGCGGACTAGCCAATCTCGCTGTTCTTTCAGGTATTTTCCCGCCGCCGAGTCCGGAGCCGGAGCGATCGGACCCGTGTCCAGAATAATAAAATAGGCATCGCCCAAACGGAACGAGTCATAGGTTTTCCGTCCGGGATTCGGAAACCAATCCATCCAATCGCCCGCGTATTGTCCGTTCCATTCATGATTTCCCCGCAGAAACAAAGTGGGCACCGTAGCGGCAAAACGCAGGGAAGCGGTATTTAAAAAATCCTCAAAAAAACATTGCTCGCCCGGAGTGTAAATACCGTCCCAGCAATTATCGCCGCCCAGAACGGCGAAATCGGTCTTTTCCGGGCGAGTTGCCGCGATCAATTTTTCAAAAGTCCGGAGATCCGCATGAATATCGGAGAAAAAAACAAAACGGAGCACCGCCGGTTTTTCCGAAGGAATTCGAAGGGGGCGGAAAGGTGTTTCGCAGACCATCGAATTTGTCTGCAGGTCCCGTGACAGAATCCGGTATTCATAATCGGTTCCGAACTGTAAACGGTCCAGTTCCAGAATATGCCGTTTCCTGTATTCCGGAACGCCGCCGTCCTGTTCCCATTTTTGAAGGATTTCTGAACTGTTAACCGGTCGATATTCCACTCCGCCACAAGTGTTTTCCCTCGTTTTCCATGTCAGCCAGGCCCGCCCCTTTCCGATCCTGAATAAATACGGCCCGCCGGACAGTATCGGACTCGGGGATGCCGGGGAGGTCCGAAACCGGAAAACGGTTTGATTCAGATTTTCGCCGCTGTCCGTATCGACCAGGAACAGTTCATAAAGGGTATCCGGAGTCAGTTCCCACGGAAATCGCACGGCATGATCTGCTGCGGGATTCCGGTCGGGTTCCTTCGTTTCCCGGAATTGCGTTTCCCCGGATTGTCGGCAACGGAGTTTCAAATGCACAGGATGATCGCTCTGACAGAGAATCATCGTCCGATCCCCGGACCGGATGACAAACGGTCCTCGGATGAGTTCCGGTTTCCGACCATTTTGGGAATTTACGGCGGCACTCATTTTTTTTTTACAATTCCGTAAATGGACAAGTTGCCGATTTCTTCTTCCGAAAGAGCACGGGAATACAGGAACAAGTCATCCATCAGTCCGATGAATCCGTAGGCGTTCCAGTTGGTGGGATAATTTCCGACCGTAAACCGGTTGCCGGATTGATCTTTGGGCACCGGCGGAAAATCGATGGTGGAAAAATCTTTTTCCCCGATCATTTTCGCATCGGCGAACATCCGGATTTTTTTCCCGTCATGAACCACGGCCAAATGGTGCCAGCGCTGGATCTCAAGAGTTCCGGCCATTAGGCTTCGGGTCCGGTCTCCCCGGCGGAAAGCGGCCATTTTCCACATCCATGCAAATTCGAACCCGAAAGTGAAAGGATCGGAGGACGTGGCACAAATAACGGCCCGTTTGGGCTCTTCCTCGGTTTTCTTGATCCAGCAGGCGATCGTGAACGGCGGGTGGAGGTCCGTCAATACAAAAGGCGGCAGGGCGTAATGAATCCGGTTGCCGGATTTGAATTCTATGGCTTTACCCCGAACGCCTTCGACAAAAGCAATTTTGCTTCGGTCATCGCGGGGACACCGGGGCGTCAAAATATAATTGCCCACGGAACTTTTCAATTCTTCGACGGTGTCATGGTCAAAACTCCAATAGGCGATCAGATCTTTTTCCTGACCAGAAAGCATGCCGCAGGATAAAACCATTGCCACCCAAACTAAATTTCTCATCGTAGAGCCTCTTTCAAAAGTTTTGGCATTTTCTTGTTGATAACTCATTTTCTCATGTATCAAAATGGTTATGACGCATCCACCATGACATTCTCAGTAAATGGCACGAAAATCAGGCTCTTGCGCGTATACCTCCATTCCCATCGTTATGGGATTTTGTTGATTTTATTTTTCAATCAAACTCAAATTTCCCTATTCGAGCATGTTGAATAACTGCTTTACAGTTACGGTGATCACACCGAATATCAGGTGACAAAGAACCTTCCAATGCCCTTTGACTCTGATATGACGTGCTCCGTAATTGTCCTTCAAATCCGAGTTGCCTCGCTCAAGGGGCGAGCGTTCCCGATAACGAACTTTTTCTGCCGAGGCAAGTTCCCGTTTTCCTACACGCCGCTGGTTGGAATTAATGATCGGAACGTATCCCGCCTTTTTAGAAAACGCCTTGATCTCTTCCGCGTCATAGGCGGAATCCGCCAGATCATACAGAATCGTTGCCCGTTCCGAAGCCATTTGCATTAACGGAATTGCCGCCTGACTGTCGTGCATGGAAGCAGAACTCAAAATCGCCGCCAGCGGAACTCCGCCATCTCCGCTTGCCAGATGCAGTTTGTATCCGCACCAGAAGTTCCTTTTCCCTTTACTGTCCCGTTTTCCACCACAATCGCAATCTTGCTGAAGATCGTCTAGGTTTTTCGCGAGCGTTCGAATCGGTTGGAGTTCAAGCCGCCTGGTTCTAATTTCGGCAAGCTCCTCTTCCGCCATCGTCGTTTTTTCCGCTTTGCTTTTGCGTCCGCGTTTCTTTTTGAACTTTGCCTTCGGCGTATTCTTGCGGCAAACTTTCTCGCGTCCGACAATCGCAGTGAAATCAATACTCGCATGATCGACCAACTTTTTTGTGCAGTTTTCCTTCACGATCATCGCGTGAATGGCATCAAGAACTTTTTTTTCGGCAAAAACTTTGAACGCACGGGAAAAAGTCGCCTCGGACGGAACCGCCCCGCAATATTCCCAGCCACAAAGCCGCCGCAAACTCGGATTTGTCTTCAAATTTTCAATCAGCACCTTCGTTGTCGGAAGGTCGTAAACCGCTTTCAGAAAAAATGCCCGCAACATCTTCTCGCGATCTTTCATCGGTCGTCCCAGTCCAAACCCGCGCAAAACGCTATTGATGAAACGGGACGGACGAACCACTTCAACAATCCGCAAGAACTCCTTCATGTTTTCGGTTA
>CAYWZD010000022.1:0-21331 GCA_964462755.1 uncultured Victivallales bacterium
CGAAAAATCCGCCGCTCTATCCGGGCATGTGGAAACAGGACCGGGACATTCTGATTGCGAACAGCAACAAATTCTTTTCGGCGCTTCCCGGACCTCAGCTCTTCTGGACCCCGGATTACGGCGTGCTTCTCTGCTCGATGAACTGGTCGCTCTATACGCAATGGACCACGCGGCTGGAAGGGAAAAAAACGGACTGGATCGAATACGGCGCCAATACGACCGATTTTAAAAACAAAAATCTGGAGATGAATCTGAAATTCCGTGCAGCGCCCCTTGTATTGAAACGCATCCTGCTTTTCAAAGACGGAAAACTGGAAATGAAGTTGGCATTCGACGGTCAGGCCGGGGATTCGATCCGGATCGAACAGCTTCCGTATGTCGTGAAGAAAGACACGAAGCTGGAATACCGCCGCAACGGCGAATGGAGCCGGGACCCGGGCACATGCGATGCGGTCCGCTGGACAAATGAGAAATCGGCTGGCGTCATGGCGGAATTCAGTGAACCCGTCCCGGTAAAAATCGGAAAAAAACTTGTCTTTAGGGGCACGGAGATTGCTTGTCTTGACGTTTCGCTTCCCGGAAAGAACTTCTCCTATACACTGGAAGGGATAAAAGGTGTAAAATGAATTTTCCAGGAATGAATTCAATATCACATGGAAGTTTATCTTTGGAATTCCGCACGGAAAACGGCAGGTTCTCACGCATGCGGATGTGAAAGAATCAAATTCTTCATGCGGTTCATGCGGATAATCCCGGAATCAGTCTTTGCAAGAAAAACTGTGTGGTGGAAATCGAACAAACGTATTAAAACATCCCTTGGTGGCATCAAGGTCACAAAGAATTGGATAAAATACCGGGGAACCTTCCGCACGGAAACCGATACAAAGCCTGCCGCCCTTGGAATCCAGTTGTGGGCGGATGAGAAACTTGTGAAACGGGATGGCTGGCATCCGGGACAGTTCCTGCTGATCGACAACGTTTCCGTAAAGGAACGTTCAGCCGCATTCACTGCCAAACAGGAACCCGCGGGGAAAATCGAAGCGGTTCCTGTCCTGTTCGCCCCTTCGAAGAACAACAACTTCGGGGAAAATATCCCTTTTGAAATCGCCTGTGACAAAGATAAAATCACAATAACAACCACATTGCCCCCGTCGACGCCGAAAAAATCCGTGAAGGAAAACGGCAGGGATGTCTGGGCAGATGATGTGGTGGAAGTTTTTTTCGGGCCTCCGAAGAAAGCGGACCGTGTGTTTTCACAGTTCGTGCTGGCTTCAGGCGGAGGGCGCTACATGGGTAACGGCCAGCGCGAATTGAAGAATTACGATCGCTGGAATGGAAAGGTTTCCGGGCGTATCTTTACCTTTGAAATTCCGTGAAAGGCAATCGGTTTCGAACCGGAACCGGGGCAGGCGGTCGCTTTCAATATCGGAGCTCAGTTCAATGGAAAAGCTCATTGTCTGCCTCCGCTTCAAGGGAATTTTCACGATGTGAAGAACTATAATCTCCTGATTTTCGGAACACTTGCGGAATATCTTGCGAAAGAATGTCCGGGTGCTGAGAAATTCGCGGGACGTCCTCCCTCCGAAGCGGTCGCGCTCATGCGGCAAATGAAACAAAAGGCGCAATGGGCGGAACTCGGAAAAAGCCCTTTCCTTGCGGCCGTATTTCCCGTTACGCATGGATTTTCGCTGCCGCTGGAGGTTACGCAAAAAGAACTGGTGGCCGGACCGATCGAGTTGACCGCATTGGTCAATGAGCATAAAGTCCTCCCGTTCGCAATCATGAACCGGACGGGTAATACCGAAACATACCGGATCATTGTGCGGAACACGAATCTCCGAGAAGAAATCGACCGCAAACGGGCTGGACGGCGGGTTCACCGGAATCACTTTGAGGGAAGCACTGTCCGTCAAGGATTCCGATGCACCGGATGCCGGACGGATTTTCGATCCTCTCCCGAAAATGAATGAAGCCCAGACGATTTCCGTTGCTCCGGGTGAAACCGGACTGGTCTGGATTACTTTTGACTGTACCCGGCCCGGAACATTTTCCGGGCTGATCCGGATCATTCCTCTCGGCGAACCGGCAATGGTTGAGCGCAATCATTATACAGGAAAGATGCGTGACTTTAAACTCACCTTGAATGTGCTCCCGTATGCGTTGAAACCGCTGAAGGAGCATGGGGTCTGGGCTCCTTCATATCTCTCGGAAAATCTTTTCAGGGTTCATCAGGAACTGGCCCCGAGTGAACTCATGCTTTCTCCCTGGATCTTCCGTTTCCGTTTCGATGAGAAAGGTAATGTCGTCAACAAACTGCCGGAATTATCCTCGGATATCCGTTCGTGGTACGAGTTGTTCAAAAAATACAATTCAAACCCGAAACTGAAGATCGCAATAGGTTATTCCGTGTATGACGTCATGGTCCGGGCGCATCTGAATAAAAAGATCAAGCCCGATTCGCCGGAATGCTTCAACGCGTTCAAAAATTATCTTCGCGCTTGCGCCGCAGTGATGAAAGAAGCGGGAGTTCCGGAAGCCGAGTATGCGTTTGAACTCTTTGACGAACCGAATGGAAAAAACTTCGAGCGGGATTTGAATGTGGCAAAAGCCGCGCGGGAAGCCTTGCCGAACGCCAATTTCATCATGACATGGGCGCCCCATAACTTTGGATATACGCCCGACATGATCCGAAAATTCATTCCTTTCGTCAATTATCATCTGTTCCATCATCTGCTGCTGGCCGATCCTGACTTCATGAAAGTCATTGAAGAAGTCAAACGGACGCCGGATCGGCACTACGGTTATTATGTCTGTTCCACCAGCATGCGTGAACCGCTGCACCGTTACTACCGGCTGATCGGCTGGAAAGGACTCCGGACCGATGCGGAATTCTATCACATCTATACGTTTTGCGAATCTTCGTGGGGAACTCCAGGTGCAGCAAACTGGAAGGCGGCCGCCATGGGAGGGCTGGTGCTCCGCTGCGGCGACACTGCCGTTCCGACGATCCGTTATGAGGCGGCACGCGAAGGACTTACCGATGTACGTTATCTTGAGCTTCTCAATGAGCCTGAATTTTCACGAAAAGCCGCGGAGGAAGCCGTCATCAAGTCTCCGCACGACCCTTCCTTACCGGATCGGCTCCGTAAAGAGGTAATCCGCCGATTGAACGGAAAATGAGTTTGGCGGGGAATTCAAGTTCTTTCAGAACGACCTCAAAACAGGCAGTAAAGTTAGTGAACAGCCTTCGATTCGCGGAGACTGTTCACTAACGAATCTGAAAACAGGAAAACTTAAGGTTTTAAGAAGTCTTCCTGCATTCATTAATTTTTTTTCAAGAGAAGAGTCGGTTGAAAACAACAACGATTTTTGAGGGATACCCCTTTTTCCCGTCATGTCTTCCGGGTTTTGTTCGGCAACATGACATCGCGGTCTTTCTTTTCTTTCAATGAGCGCAGATATTTATTCCAGCCGCTGTGAATATGACGCCGGATCAATGCTTCGGCAATATCTTCCCATCCTCTGCGAATGGCAAAAAAGACCATGCAGTGTTCCTCATAAACTGATTCCAGATCGTCGGGGGTGGTTGGTGTCCCGGCATTCAGAAGAATCGCATAACTGATCTGTGTCTGAAGCATGGAGTTTCTTTGTTTCAGGTGAGGGGTATGCGCGGCGGTAACCAACGCGTCATGAAAAAGAATATCGATGGAAGTGGGCGATTCCATGGCGGGTTCCGGATTTTTTTCCCGCCGCATGTCGATGAACTCGCGTTCTTTCTTCAGAACATTTTCCAGATTCCGGAGGTCTGTCGGGGTTGCACGCTGAACCGCGCATTTGACAGCGACTTCCTCCAGCGCCTCCCGGAGGAGAAACATTTCCTCCAGTTCCTTCAATGTGTATTGACGCAGGGCGCATCCCTTGTATGGATGGCTCTGAAGCCAGCCTTCATTTTCCAGTCTCCGGAAAGCTTCGCGGACAGGCGTCGGACTCAAGTTGAACTCCTTTGCCAGGTGACTTTCCCGGAGCGGGGTCCCGGGCGCAAGATGTTCCTTGATGATTTTCTGAAGGATGCACTGATATGCCAACTCCATCAAAGTTCCTTTTTTCATGTCTTCGCCTCTCTGATTTCGTGGTAGTTTCTCTCGAACTCCGTCATTGTTGAATAATATAACAGCATCCTGGATTTTTTCTATAGAATCAATCAATAAAAAAATTCTATAGAAAACAATGAAAAAAAACAAATTTTGACAATAAAAAATAAAAAAATCAATAAATTCAATAGAATAATGCTTGACATTTTCATATTGACTGGATATAATTAAACCAAAGACGGAGAACGCCGGAAATTCATTCACATGCAAAAAGAGTTTTCAGGGTTTGGAATCTTCCGCAGTTGTCGGATAAGGAACGGAAGCACTCACAACGGATGGCTTCCTATATGGTAAAAATGCAGTAGATTCTTGACCTGTTCATTATCCGCAATTGTAATGCTAAATGTAAAAAAACGGACACTACCAGACGCATGGTTTATGCGTCTGGTCAGTGTGGACAAAAAACGTCTTTTCATTGAATATGGCACTAAAATAGTGCCAGTATATAAATTTGATTTTTGTTCGTTTTGTTCTCGTATTTTTGCCTAAAAAACGAACCTGAAAAAACAGGAAAACTTTAAATAAGGAAAATGGAATATGGGGTTTCTGGATTGGTTCATCGTTGTAATTGTTCTTGTTTTCATTGTCGGTGCGGGGATTTATTCCATGCGATATGTGCGGGGCGTAACCGATTTTCTTGCCTGCGGACGCGTTTGCGGACGATATGTGATTTCGGTGGCCGACATGGCCAACGGACTGGCGATCGTTACGCTGATCGGGGCTGTCGAGGCCGGATACAAAAGCGGCGGCGCGTATGGCTTCTGGGGCAACCTCACTCTGCCGGTCGGCTTGTTTCTTTCCCTGACCGGTTTCGTGATCTACCGCTTCCGGCAGACCAAGGCCATGTCGTTCGGACAGTTCATCGAGATGCGTTACAGTCGCGGACTGCGGGTGTTCGCCTCGACGCTGCGTTCGGTTTCGGAGATGCTTGCCAATATGATTCTGCCCGCGCTGGCGGGACGTTTTTTTATTTGTTACCTCGATCTGCCGGAAACTTTTCTGTTCTGCGGATTGCAGATTTCGACCTTCATGCTCATCATGTTCATCTGTCTGTCCCTGGCGATTTCGATGATTCTGTTCGGCGGAAGCGTCACGCTTGTAATTACCGACACGATTCAGGGATTGGTGGCTTATCCGGTTCTGGCCCTGTTCGTATTCTTTGTGTTGTGGAAATTTTCCTGGCATTCCGAGATCATGCCGGTCATGTTCGACCGGGTCCGCGGAGAAAGTTTTTTGAATCCATACGATGTGGAAAACCTGCGGGATTTCAATGTCTTTCTGATTATCGTGGGGTTGTTTTCAACCGTTCTGAACCGCGGCATCGGGTTGGGCGCAGGAGGCGGCACCAGTGCGGCGAAAAGTCCGCACGAGCAGAAAATGGCAGGAGTGCTCGGGACCTGGCGCGGGGGCTTCATGATTGTTTTTTATCTGGTTCTGGTTTTAGCCATTGTGACATTCATGAACCATAAGGATTTTTCGGAAGGAGCGACCGAGAGCCGCAAGGAACTGTCGGCCCGTGTCGCCAATGAAATTATCGCCGACCACACGATTCGCCGGGAAGTCATTGCGAAGACGCAGGCCATTCCGGCGCACGCCCATACGATCGGAGTCGACAAACCGCTGTCTGTCGCGAACAATCTCGATACTCCCTATTTGAATGCGATCGCCGAAGTTGCAAAAGAGCATCCGACCGCGAAAATCGAGGGAAAAGTGCAGGAATTCAAAACACTGTTCCATCAGCTCATGCTGCCGACGGTATTGCGGAAGATGCTTCCCCCGGGCATGATGGGACTCTTCTGCATGCTGGTCATCCTGATGATCATTTCGACCGACGACAGCCGGATTTACAGCGCTTCGCTGACGCTGTCACAGGACCTGGTCCTGCCGCTGTTGAAAAAACCGCCGACGCCGAAACAACATATCGCCATCATACGTCTGGTAACTATCGGCGTGGGCGTGTTTTTCTTTTTCGGATCGCTGTTAATGTCACAACTGGAATATGTGACTCTTTTCATCATGATCATGTACGGAATCTGGAGTGCGGGCGCGGGCGTTGTGGTTCTCGGCGGGTTGTATACTCGGTTCGGCACCCGGCAGGGCGCGTGGGCGGCCTTGCTTTCCGGTTCAGGAACGATGATCACCGGGATTCTGATTCAGCGGAACTGGGCGGGAACGGTTTATCCGCTGCTGGAAAATCTGAACTGGACGGCGACTGTTGGAAATGTGCTGGAAACGGTGTCCGGACCGCTCAATCCGCTCATTGTCTGGAAAATGAATCCCTACAAATGTCCGGTCAATGCGGTGGAGCTGAGTTTTTTTGCCATGCTGCTGAGCATTGCCATGTATAGTCTTGTTTCGCTGCTGACCTGCCGGCGTCCGTTTAATCTGGACCGTATGCTGCATCGCGGAAAATACAATACGGACGGTTATGTCGAGAGTACCTCGAAATGGACCTGGAGAAATCTCTTCAGCAGACTGATCGGCATTACCAATCAATACACGCGCGGGGATAAAATTATTGCGTGGAGTGTATTCGCTTATTCATTCGGGCTGGGGTTCGTTCTGTTTTTCGTAATTGTGATCTGGAATGTTTTTCAACCATGGCCGGCCCGTTGGTGGGGAACCCAATATCTGATCGTCTCTATCATCATTCCCTGCATTGTGGCGATCATTACCACGGTCTGGTTTTTCATCGGCGGGGTGATCGATTTGCGCAAGATGTTCCAAGCCCTCAAGGATCGTCCGGAGGATGAGCTCGACAATGGACTTGTTGAAGGCCGGGTCTCCATTTCCGACAGAAAAAAATTCGAACAGATCGAATCAAATGACGCGAAAAATTAGAGTTTGATACAACGTGAAGCGTGGAGTTTCTCTGTTTCAGGTGATGGGGGTACGTGGCGTTAACCAGCGCATCGTGAAAAAGAATGTCAATGGAAGTGGGCGATTCCAAGGCGTGGGTGCGGATTTTTTTTCGCCGCATGCCGATGAATTTCCGTTCTTTCTTCAGAACCTCTTCCGGCCTCAGGAGGGCTTCGCGGACAGGCGTTGGACTCAAGTTGAATTCCTGGGCCAGGTGGCTTTCCCGGAGCGGAGCCTTGGCGCAAGATGTCCTTTGATTCTTTTGTGTTCATATCTCGATGCTCAGCATCGAATTTGAAGCGTCGGCATTTTTGTCGGGACAAGGGGATTGCCCTTGTCGTGCGCCAGCGCCGATGTGCTGGTCGCCGGAGGCAAAATCCGATACCCCGGATGCTCTGCATCGGGGCTGTTCATTGTTTCCCGCAGGATGTGCTGATATGCCAACTCCATCAAATTTCTTTTTTCCGTGTCTTCGCCTCTTCCTGATTCCGTGGTAAATTTTCACGAATTCCGCCATTATTGAATAATGTAACAATATTCTGTAATTTTTTTATAGAATCAGCCGAAAATAATTCTATAGAAAAATATAAAAATATCAGGTTTATATAAAAAAAATAGAAAAAAAAAGAAAAATTCAATAGAATGATGCTTGACATTTCAATATTGACTGGATATAATTAGATGAAAGACATAGAACGCGGGAAATTAATTCCCGTGCAAAAGGAGTTTTCAAGGCATGAGCAATTTTCCGCAATTGTCGGATATGGAACGGAAACACGCACAACGGATGGCAATCGGGTCCGCCCTCTTCGGATGCGTTTCGGAAGTGCTGTTCGAGAGCAGTCCGATCGTAATCATTTATCTTGCGATGCTGAACGGCGGGGACGCGTTCTCAATGTTTTCCTCATCCATCCCCGGCATAGCTTTGGCGCTGCTTCTGATCCCCAGCGCGAGCATCGCGGACAAACTGGGACTCAAATGTTCCGTGGGAATCGCATGTTACATAGGCACGGGGGCCCTGATGCTGATCGCGGCCGCGCCGTTCTTCGGGAAAAATATGATTGCATGTTCTATTGTGATCGTCGGCTGCTTCATGCTTGCGTTCACGCGTCCGCTTTTTACTGCGGCCTGGTTCCCGATACTCGACGATATCCTTCAGCCGGAGGAACGGTGCGACTTTTTCGGAATGATGCGGTTTTACTATATGACTCTGACAACGATAATGCTGCTTCTTCTGGGGCTCATCACCGGACAAAAACCGCCGATCTGGATGCTTCAGGTGTTTTTTGTGATCGTCGGGCTTATGGTTCTGGGCCGGAAAATGCTGATTGACAGAATTCCGCTGAAAGAAGACTCCGGAGTTGTTCCGGAACGGCACCCGATAAAGGACGCATTGAATATATCCTTGAAGAATTCGGCGCTGACCGGTTTTTCGATCTATGTTTTTTTTCTGGCGTTCGCGGCGCTGGCATATCCTCCGCTGGTTTTTATTTATCTGAAGAGCGGACTCGGAGCCGGGAGCAACACGATTTTTCTGATATCGGCGCTCGCGATGGGCGGAACTCTTCTCGGATATCTTCTTGCGGGACGTCTGCTCCGCAATCTGGGAACAAAACGGATTCAGATACTGGTGCATTTCGTATACATCGGGGTCCTTTTCGGGTTTGGGGCGTGCGGAAACTCGAGTTGGAGCATTCCTGTCATAGCGGCCCTCATGTTCATAGGCGGGTTCAATTTTTCCTGTTTTTTTGTCTGCCTCTCCACGGAGATGCTGGCGCTGGCGCGTCCCGACAACCGCACGATGGCGGTCGCGTTCTGCAACACGTTCAACTACTCGGGCTGGACCCTGTCCAGAATAGGAGGGTCCATCATTCTGGGTAGCGGAATTCTCTCTTCGAGCTGGACGTTCGGAGGGATTTCCATAAGCTCTTTTCAGAGTTTGTTTCTGTTTTTCGGATTCTCACTGACGTTCGGTCTGATTACACTTATGCTGGTTCCGTCTATAATTCCGGTTCATGAGGACTATTACAATCCCGCCGTGGAATTTGCGGTCCAGCCCAAGAAAGGATAATGAAAATGTTCAGAACGGGGGTTGCCCAGGAGATAATTACTCCGCCGCACGGAATTGGCATGGAAGGATATTTCAACAGACGTCCGAACCGAGGCTGCTATGACAACCTGAATGTCAAGGTCCTCCTGATGGAGAAGGACGGCGTTACGACGGGGATCGTGGTTTACGATCTCTGCCTTCTCAACGAGCTCCTGTTCGACCGCATCCGCGCGGGGATCGCCGCCGGAGGTTTTGATTTCGCCGATGAACTCATCATCACCTGCACGCATACGCATACGGGAAGCCAGTTCCCGAAGGATGACCGGTCCGTGCTTCTGGCTCAGTACATTGAGGAACTTGTCCGGAAAAGCGTGATGGCCGTTCGCCGCGCGTGGAAGAGTCTGGCTCCGGCCGAACTGTTCGCCGCTTCGACGGAAAACAATCCGTATGCTTTCGTCAGACGCTACTGGATGAAGAACGGGAAGATCGTGACGAATCCCGGAAAATTGAACCCGGATGTAGTCGGTCCTGAGAGCGAGTTTGACCGGACGGTCAGTGTCCTGGCGGTCAAACAGGAGGGGCGCATATGCGCCATGCTCGTGAATCTTGCGAATCACGGGGACTCGGTAAGCAGCGAACACCTGATCTCGTCGGACTGGCCCGGACGCATGGAACGCGCCATACAATATGACATGGGCGAGGACGTTCCCGTGCTCACCGTCATGGACGCTTCGGGCGATATAAACCATTTCGACATCTCCACCGACGCCGACCAGTTGAATTACGGAGAGACACTCAGAGTCGGCCGCGGGTATGCCGCCATCGTTCTGGGAATGCTGAAGAGACTTGAAAAGATCGAGTTTGAAAATCTCCGTGTCAGGAACGAAACCTTTGAGATCATGCACCGAGTGGTTTCTCCGTCCGAACTGGCGGAGGCGAAAGCTCTTCTCGCCTCCATCCCGGAACTGAAGGGGACTGGAAAACTCGACAGTCAGGGGCTGGCGAACGGAGATCCCCAGGTTCTCCGCTATTTTGCGAAACTGACGGTCGACTCGGCTGAAAAGAGCACCAAATCGCATTTCTGCCGGATGACCGCCGTCGAATTCGACCGGGAGCTGGTTTTCATATCTCTTCCCGGCGAACCGTTCAACGGGGTATCGCGTGCGATCAAGGCGGCCTCTCCGTTCAAGAGGACCTTTGTCATTGAACTTTCGCAAAGCGCGAACGGGTATGTTCCGATGAAGGAGTGTTACGCGAACGGCGGATACGAGACTCAGCACGGCGTGAACAAACCGGCTCCGGACACGGCGGAACGCATGATACAAACAGCAATAAATCTCTTTGAAAGCGGGAAGAACCACAGCTGACAAAATATTGACAAATCAATCTTTTATGGAAGGGCCTGAATCATGACAGGGGAAATCGACGTGAAGGGAAACATCCCGCTTGGTAAGAACCATTTGAAAACCAGCGGAACGAACAAGGAACGCATTCACACCAGATCCGGGCGTTATCTGCTCAAATTCACATTAGTGGAACTTCTCGTTGTGATCGTGATTATCGCTATTCTGGCGGCGATGCTTCTGCCGACTCTGAACAAGGCGAGAGAGCGTGCAAGAGGGATTTCCTGCATCAACAATCTCAAGAACGTTGCGGCTTTGGCGCAAATATACGTTGACACATTCAAGGGATATTGGTGGGCGAAGAATTCCCTCTCCGATGGAAAGGATTCATGGACCTATAAACTTGTAATTTCAGGAATAATCAAAGGGGAGGAAAACTATACAAAATTCAAGACGAATCCGCCGAAAGTGTTTTTCTGTCCGTCGCTTCCATTCAATCCCAAAATCGGTTTGACACAGGGATATGGAAGTCCGTATGGGCCGAATCAGCCTTTCAAAATGCACGATCCGAGACTTGCCTGGAACTCTACGAATGCGATCGATGCCACACGCAAGGATATAAAGCCTTCGGAACGTATCTGGTTCGCGGACAGCGGTGCTTCGTTAAACGAAGATTTCTATCCAGGTGTGGATCTTTATCATATTCCGTCCGCCGGTAGTTCGACTGCTAATTATTACGGTTATCTGTATCCAATTCATTCGCAGAAGGTGAACATTGCCTCGCACGCGGGCAATGTGGAATCGGTATCAACCCGTGATCTCGGAAAATGGTTTGCTCCGTGGGGGGATTTGTATGTAACAAAAGTGCTTTCATACCGCAAATTGAATGCTTATATCACGTTAGCACCGTAAACAAGTATAAGGAGAATTCTCGCATGAAACACAGATTGACCTGTCTTCTGGCGCTATTGACGGTTGTTCAAGGCGTCGCGCAAAACATTGACAACCGAAACATCGACGGATATCCTATCATAATTCCCGCCGTCCAGAAGATGCAGAAGACAGGGACCCATTTCACCATGCCGGACACGCTTGACGTGTCGGCTCCGAAGGAATTCGACCTTTCTCTGCTTGAAAAGACACTTGCGGAAGGGGGACGTAAAATGCTCCGGACTGATTCCGGACAGTGCCGTTTCGTGCGCACGGATAGGAATGTCCCGGCGAATGAGGAGGGATACCGTCTTGAAATCACCCCCAACGGAATTGTCGTTTCCGCGAAAACCGATCACGGTCTTTTCAACGGTATGCAGAGTCTGCGGTACATTCTCCGGAACACGAGCGAAAAAGAGCTGAAGGGGTGCGTTATCGAGGATTACCCTGATTTGAAAATTCGCGCTGTTTTTCTTGAATGCAACTCTCTTGATCCGGAGCAGGTGGACGCACTGTGCCGCGCAATCGAGGTTTACTCGCAACTGAAATACAATACTCTTCTGATCGATTTCGGAGCCAACTTTCCGCTGAAGAACAATCCGTATACGTTGCGTAAGAAGACGCTGTCGCTTGAGGACATAAAAAAGATCCAGAAGACAGCCAGAGCGAACCATATGGATATAATTCCGTTTGTGCAAGCGGTGACTCATACATTCTGGATGACGCACCACCCGGAGTTTGAAACAAAGATCAGCGAAGGAAAACCCAGAACGCCATGGTGCAGTTCATACTGTCTTTCAAAGCCGCTTCCGAAGAAACTGATTCTCGCCTATCTTGACGAGGTTTCAGATATTCTCAAGCCGCGTTATTTCCATATAGCGATGGATGAACTTTGCAATTGTCCTTTCCAGGTATGCCCCGAATGCAAGAAAGCCGATCCCGTCGAACTTTTCGGGAACCATGCAAAAATGCTGGTCGATTTCCTGCTGAAAAAAGGGGTGACTCCAATTGTCGCACATGATCAGTTCGATCCTGAATCGCCGTGGTTCAACAGTACGGTCAAACCGGCATTGGACAAACTTGACAGAAGAACCATCGTCAATATCTGGGATTATAACGTGAACCCGAACCCGAAATCACATGAGTATTTCAATCAAAAAGGGTTCAAAGTGTTCTACATGTCGTGGTCGGACCGCCTTGAGAACACCGCGGCGCTGCCGCGCATGGCGGCGAAGGACGGAAGTCTGGGATGCGTTGTAACATGGTGGCTTTCGCTTCCGCCGACTCTTGAATGGCGCAAGCCGTCCTGGATCAACTCCTATGCGAGTGTGATAGTCGGCGCAGCGGATTCATGGAACGCCACGGGACCGCGTTCGTCGACGCTCGCTTACGATCCGATATACGAAGTAAAGAAACTGCTCGATCCGAAGGCAGTCCACGATTTTTCGGGGATGAAAGCGTCAAGCATTCCTCTTGACGGAGCCGTCAACGCCCGTCTCGGAAGCAATCCGCTTTTCCCGATGTTGGACAGAAAAGGAATCTCCGTTTTGGAAGTCGAACTGGCGAAGACCGGAGAAAAATTCAAATTGGATGCATCCGGCGACGAATATTTCGGGATAGTGCTTTCCGGAAGGAGCGAGGATAAGTTTCAGACAGGGCCCGTGACACTGCCTGTCGACGCCACGGCGAAAGGGCTTTCATTTCTCATGGCGGCGGCGCCGTGGAATGATTTTGCAATCCATCCGCACGGTAAAAAAGCACTTGGAAAAATCAGAATTGAGTTTGCCGACGGCAAAAACTCAGACATTCCTCTGGAATACAGAATCAACACCAACGCCTGGTACGCCGAATGCGGGGGATACAACATGCGCACCGTAAACAGAGGCGTCGAAAAACGTGGAGCGAGGTACAGTTTTTATGCTCTTGACTGGAAGAATCCGCATCCGGACAAGAAGATAAAGTCGATCACTTTTTCAGTGCTTCCCAATACCGGAATTGCAACAGGCATTTTCGCGGTGTCCGCGCTCGATTCGTCATACGGAATGCAGGGCGTTGCGGGCAAGACCCCGGAAAAAGCGCCTCCGGCGGTAAAGTATGAGGGGAATGACGCGCCGACAGTTCTGGTTGACTTTGAACCCGGTCGTCAACGCAATCTTAGTTTTTCCGGTTCGACGAAGGATCGTTTTGCATCGCCGCTGAAGTTCAAGACAGTCGACACGCCGAACGGGAAGATGCTGGAGATGCAGATTCCTGCCTTGGGCGAAGGTCGTGCATGGGGACGTGTTGCTGTTGACATTCCCATTGAGAACACTGACTTCAATACCATCCTTTTCGATTGCCGTTTTTCCAATCCCGAATGGATATGGCGGCCGGATACATATATCTTCAATCCCGACAAGGGAGGCGGGGACACATGTCTGTGTTATGAGCGCGTTCCGGTGCACTCCGGCCTGCTGTCATACGCGATTCCGCGGGAGGCATACAGGGGAAAAGAGGGCGGCGGATTCAATCCTTCCGAGAAAGCCTCGCTCAGGATCGCTTTCTTTGTGACTAATCCGGCTCCTATGAAGATATGGCTTGGGAAGGTCAGCACCTCAAAGAAGGCGTTGCCGTGGTTCCGCGGAATCTATGTGCAGCAGGAGGATTCGTCAAAGAACCGGAATTGATTCAATCGGTGGGATCGCTTGATCTGAAGCAAAAATTTTATTACGCAATTGGAACTCATATTTAAAACACAGGAAGTTTTATCATGAAATGGTTTCTGGCATTTGTATTCTCGTGCATGGTGGCGTATGGAGCCGAAGATAAGATATCGGTATCTTCGCCGGAGGATTTCACTCCGGGACTGAAGCAGTCCGGAACCGAGCTTAAGATGGATTCTGGAGCATATTATTATTCAAAAAAACGCCTGACCATCGATCCGTCCAGGAAATACCGTCTTCGCGGAGAGTTCAAACTTGCGGATGGTTCCAAGCCGATACGCGTAATATTCAGCGCCGACCAATACACCGAGGACGGACACCGCATAGCGGGATGCCAGGTCTGGACGGTTCCCGGAACGGAGACGGAATTGACGGCTCCGGTCAAGAAAGGCGACAAGATTTTGTGTGTCAAGGATGTATCCTCATGGGATCTTTCAAACGTTCTCCGGCTCAGGACGGCGGTGGTGGCGTTCAACGTGGACAAGACCGGCAAACAGGCGGATCTGCCCAATTTCGAGGTGGCTGGTGGAATCGTCAAGGTTGTTCCGAAAGAGGGGTTCACGGAACTGGAACTCAAGGATTCGATGAGGAAGGCATATCCGAAAGACACGCCGGTCCGTCTGCATCTTGACCGCTCGTTTTTCGGAATCGGTTCTGGATTCCTCTCCTTGAACAATCATTGGAAAAAGGTGGATGTCACGATTATGCCGATGAATGAAGCCTCGAAGACGGTGACGGACAAACAGTTGTGGCCGGGGTCGGCAAAACTTGGAATTCTGCTCCTGCCGTGGCCTCTGACGTCATTTCCGGAAAACAGCGCCGTTCTGATGCGCAATCTTGAACTCTCGGAGATCAAATGAGAACGTCTGTGCTGACACTTACGTTTCTCTGCGCCGGATTGCTTTGCGGTGCGGAAAAGCTCTCCGTCAGACTCGACAGGGACGACGGAATTTACCGGACGGGAGATTCCGTCCGATGCCGTATCACCGCGTCCGACAACGGGAAGAAGGTCAGGGAGTTCAAGATAAAATACCGTTCCCTGTTCGAGAAGTCGCCTGTTTCCGAAAAAACGCTGGAAACCAAAAACGGAGTCATCATCGTTGATGAGAAGGGGGTGCGTCCCGGCTGGCTTTCTTTCGACTGCGAGCTTGTCGAAATCGGAGGCAGGGCTCCGTCGAAAAAAACAACGGCTGGAGCCGGAGCGATATTCGACCCGTCCATGATACTTCCCCTCGATTCGTTCCCGAAGGATTTCGACGAGTTCTGGAAACGGAATCTTTCCGATCTCCGGAAGGTGCCGCTCAAGACTGTCCTTGAACCGGTGGACCTGCCGGCAGAATACAAAGGAAAAGTTCAATGTTATGCCGTCAAAGTCGACTGTGCCGGGAAGGAGCCCGTAACGGGTTATCTTGCCGTTCCGGTCGGCGTCGGAAACAGGAAACTGCCTGTCATGGTTGATTTTTTAAGTCATGTCTGGAACGACACGAGCAAGACAAGGACGGCGGACGCTGCGATGAAGGGAATCATTGCTTTCTTTGTAACATGGCACGGACTGCCGGTCAACAAACCGGAGGAGTTTTACAGGGAGAAATCCCGGACCGACTTCAGAGGGTATGAGTCCCGGGGACTCGACTCGCCGGATACATGGTATTTCCGCGATATGTTTTTGAGGGTGGTTCGTGCGCTTGAGTATGCGAAGAGTCGTCCGGAATGGAATGGAAAAGACCTTCTTGTACGTGGCGGAAGTCTTGGCGGCGCTCAGGCGATAGTAGCCGCGGCGTTCGATCCCGCGGTTTCCGTCGCGGTAGTCAGCGTGCCGGCATTCTGCGATTTCAATAGCATGGCGGCCGGCAGGGATATGACGTTTCCGTTCCAGACCGCAGGAGGAAAAGAGCTGTTGAAGAAGAATCCGAAGGCTGGGGGAACGATCGCGTATTTTGACGCCGTGAACCTTGCGAAACGAATCCAGTGCGAGATATATGTCTGCACGGGGTTTACGGACACCACCTGTCCGCCGAGCAATGTCATTGCATTCTACAATTCCATTCCGGCGGATACCCCTAAATATCTCTCCACCAATCCATATACCGGACATGGAGGAACAACTCCAAATACAAAAGGAGATCAACGTTTGAGCCGATTTTTTGACGGATTGAAGGTCTATTGAGGAGCCTCGGCCAAAAGTCATGACTTGCCTTTTGGCTCTTCCGGAAAGACCGTTCCATATGGAGAATTTTTTACCCGCGATTGTATGCGGAAACTTTTGACAGAAACTTCAAATGCAATAAGGAAGGAATGATGAAAAACCATCCGAGACGCGACGATTACCATGCGCTGATCGACGAACTGCGCGAATTTTACGGTGAAAACGGCGCTCTGGTTTGTACCGATCCTGAACGGCTGGCCTTCACCGCGCAATTGACGTGCAAGATGGAGGAATTCTCCACCGCTTCGCCGAAAGCTTCGCCCTATGAATTGAGGGGGCATATCTACGATCTGATGGCAGAAAATTTCATTCCTAAGTTTTTTCCGGACTCGCCCTTTTACGGCATTTTCGGCGGCAACGGCGGCTGGAACAAATCGGGCATCGGCTACTGGCTCTTCAGTTATAATGAGAAACAGATGTGGGAATGCGACGCGGCCGAGTTCTTCCGCGAACGCGGCTCTTCGCGCCAGCACTATCTGCTTTGCTGCGGTCCTTTCTATGACGCCATGCACAACAGTGCGCCGCACTCCAATATTCTGAAAAGGGGATTCCGGGGCTATTATGAGGCGGCACTCGAGGCCCGCAAAAATTGCCGGACTTCATCCGAAAAAGAGTTTGCCGATTGCACCATCCGCGGATTCCTGGCGGTCAAGGCCATTCTGGAGCGCTGCGCCCTTGAAGCGAAACGGAAGTTGGATTCGCTGCCGTCGGACTCCCCCATGCGGCGTTTCTTGAGTCCGATCGCCGAACACGCGGCGCAAGCGCCCTGGAATCCGCCGAAGACCTTCTACGAAGGGCTGAACGCACTGTGGTTCATCCGTGAGGCGGCAGGCGAACTGGACGGGTTGAGGGTGAACGCCCTGGGCCGTCCCGACGCAATGCTCATAGACCTCTACCGGAATGACTTGCTGGCGGGGCGCATCACCGAGGCGGAGGCCTACGATCTTGTCTGCCGGTTTCTGCTTCATGGCGACTGCATGTATGACAAGGACATGGTGCTGGAACAAGGGGCTCTGCATGAAAACGAGATTTCCCTCACTTTGGGCGGTTGCGACCGCGATGGAATCGAGGTTTTCAACGACCTCACCCGGCTGTTCCTGCGGGCCTACTCGGAACTGGATCTCATTTTTCCGAAGCCGCACTGTCGCTTCGGGGCGAAATCGTCGCACGAATATCTGCAAATCATCGCGCAAGATCTGCTCGATCAGCGTGCCGTTTATTCGCTGGTCAACGACGACGGCGTTATTCCGGCGCTGATCCGGGACGGTAAGACACCGGAAGATGCCCGCGAGTATTCCTGCACAGGATGCTGGGATATCGTGGTTGACAGCCGTGAGGATAACTCCGGCGGCAACTACCTGAACCTGGCAAGGGTTCTGGAGGCGGTCATCTACGACGATGACAAAACCATGGCCGCGGCTGGATTCAGCCTGAAGCGGCTTGATGACGCGCCGGATTTCGATACGGTGTACCGCACCTTGGTCGATGACATTCTGCTGGTTGTGCGCGACACGCTGAAGATGGAGGCAAAATACGGGGCTCGAGCCGCGTCGTTTGCTCCGACTCCGCTGACTTCGGCTTGCACCACCGGTTGTCTGGAAAACCTCCGGGACCTCACCGCCGGCGGAGCGCTCTACAATCCCCATGCGGTGTCGATGTGTTTCTTCGGCAATGTGCTTGATTCTCTGCTGGCGATCTGCGAACTGTGCTTTGAAAGACGGGTTTGCTCTCTGGCGGAGCTGTTGGCCGCGGTGCGGAACAACTGGACGGGGGAATCGGGTTCCAAATTGCGCCGTCAGGTATTATCCGCTCCGCACTGGGGCGACGACCGTCCGGAGACGATTGAGCTGGCACAGCGCCTGCACGAAGAGTTTTACGCGCGCACAAGAGATCTTGTCAACGAACACGGCGGCGCGTTTCAGCTGGCCTACTGGACTTACCGCGAATTCCGCTTATGGGGAGCCAAAACAAAGGCATTGCCGGATGGCCGCTGCAACGGTGACTACCTGGCGCAAAGCCTCAACCCTTCGCACTTCCGCAATGACCAGCCGGTCTCGACGGTACTGCAGGGGCTGGCCTCCCTGGACTTGAGCAAATGCGCCGGCAACACGGTAATCAATCTTGTGCTGGAAAAGGACGGACTGACGCCCGTGCTGTTGGACTCGCTGCTGCGTGTTTTCGCCGGTCTGAAGCTGCAGCTTCTGCAGTTGAATTGCATGAGCCGCGAGGAACTTCTCGAAGCGCAGAAGAATCCGGAGGCGCATCGCAATCTCATCGTCCGCGTCTGCGGTTTTTCGATCCGCTTTACCTCGCTGTCGCGCGAATGGCAAAATGAATTCATCCGGAGGCGGTTCTATTGAGTATGCACGGTTTGAACGACAAAAATACAGCGGATGATTTGTGCGTTACCGGCTCCGTCTTTGACATCAAAAAGTTTGAGGTGCATGATGGCCCGGGATTCCGTACCACGGTGTTTCTCAAGGGATGCCCGTTACACTGTTTCTGGTGTCACAACCCGGAATCACAGCACGCTTTCCCCGAGATATTCTTCGATTCCGATCGATGCACCGGGTGCGGGCGATGCGTCGTGGCATGCGGAAACGGCTGTCACTCCGTAGTGAACGGTCGGCACTGCTTTGACCGCACAAAGTGCAACGGCTGTGGAAAGTGTGCCGAGGAGTGTCCCAACGGTGCTCTCGAGCTTGCCGGACGAAAAGTCACCGTCGGGGAGGTCTTGTCTGAAGTGTTGAAGGATCGTGTCTTCTACGATGCTTCCGGCGGCGGCATGACCATTTCCGGCGGGGAGCCACTAGCGCAATTCGAATTCACACGGGCGCTGTCTCTGATGGCGGCCAGAGAAGGAGTGTTAACGGCGCTGGACACCTGCGGATTCGCGCCATGGGCAGAAATTCAGGCCCTGCTGCCCGTTGTCGACTGGTGGCTCTACGACCTCAAGATCGTGGAGCCCGTTTTGCACAAAAAGTATACCGGACGGTCAAACCGATTGATCCTCGAAAATCTGCGACGGTTGGATGCGGCAGGGGCGAAGATCATTCTGCGCCGCCCCCTCATCCCCGGTGTCAATGACTCGGCATCCGAGGAACGTGCCGTGGAGGAGGTGGTATCGTCGCTGAAAAACGAGCACCGTCTCGAAGTCAATCCCTATCATCGGCTGGGCGAGTCCAAATACCTGCGTCTCGGACGGAGGCCGCCTCGGGTTTTCTCCGGGGCGTGAGGCGCCGCTTTCTGTTGGAAAAGGTAAAAAAACGGGGGATTGATTTTAATTATATCAACTATTTTCGTGTATGATGAATTATCTATAAGTAACTGATAATAAGGCGGGGAGAGGATGAGTTTCCCGCTTCTGCCGATTTGAGTTCAAAAACTAGGATACAGGTCTCAGTTGAGTTCGGGGCTGGCACTTTATAGCACTCCTGCAGAAACGTGACTTTGCCTTTTTGGGGAAGTTTCGGGGATTTTTTCTGCGGAAGTAGAGAAAAATTGGAGAAATCTTGATTTTTTTTTACGATATGGGACTTGACAAAGATAAAATTAAGGATATATTTGGTTTTATAAATTGGTTATATTGTTATAACAATAGGGTAAATAAAATATGAGCCGACAGCTGAAATATGATCAAGTCCGACTGTCCATTCTGAATATCATTACAGAAGACAACTTGAAACGAAATGAACAGCTGCCTCCCGAACGGGAATTGCTCACAAGAATGGACTGCAGCCGCATTACATTGCGAAAAGCACTGTCGGAACTGACTGCGGAAGGTCTTCTGGAACGCTATGTGGGAAAGGGGACTTACCTGAAGCGGGATATAGAGTTCACCGACCGCCATGAAAAAGTCCTGTTCGTTCATGTCGCAGGATCGTCCGAGGCAATGATCTCCATGAGCGTATTCTGCCAGCTTGAAAACTATTTCGGGAAATCCGGTCTTGACTTCAAATACATCCATGCCACAAATAGCACCAACAGCGTGTTGGAAAACGCGAAGGGCGCTGTCGGCATCCTGATTTACGGTCTGCCGGATCAGGGAATGATCGACACGTTGAAAACCCTGAATCTGCCCATGATCCTGATTGGAAACGATCCCGGTCACGGACTGCCGCAGGTCAGCATCGACATCGAACACGCCTCGATGTTGGCAACGACCGAACTGCTGAAGCGCGGCTGCCGGAAACTGACGCTCATTCCCGGCGGAAGCCAATACTGTCTGAAGCCGGGGATTATCCGCGGATTCAAAAAGGCCCTGCATCAGTATAAGATACGCGAAGCCGACATACACATTCCGAAACGTTTTGATCTTCAGAATTTCATGGACGATTTTCTGGATAAGATCCCGCAATATGACGGGATCGTGATGGAGCAGGGGGCCTATTTCGCCTTTCTGAGCAGCTGTCGGATTCTGAACCGGTCCTTCGCGACCCCCATGGCCCTGATGCCGCTTACGGATGAAGAACTTAACTTGACCAACGGGTATGTTTTTCGAGGCGGGGAAAATACGTTTTTTGTTAAAACCGCCTCCTCCATGTTTCTGGAAGCGGGGAAAATGCTTCTGGACAAGCTGTGCCGCGGCACTCCCCTGAAATCCAGAAAAATCAGTTTCGTTCTCCATACCTCCGGCATTTTAACCAACCTGAAGCCATACAAATGACGCATTATCCATTACAAACCAACAAAAACAAGGGGACAAAGACAATGAAGGACATAAAATCGTTCCGCCGGTTCACTTTGATCGAACTTCTGGTTGTTGTTTCGATTATCGCCGTTTTAGCGGGGATGTTGCTGCCGGCTCTGAACCGCGCACGCCAGACCGCTGTCAGGATATCGTGCGTTAACCAGCTCAAACAACTGGGATTGGCGTTCAGCATGTACAGCAGCGATCTGAAGCGTCTTCCCGCCAGTCAGTCGGGGCCTTATGTCGCGCACCAGTCCAAATGGGACAGCCTGCTGGTGGTCAATCAATATTGCGCCAACTTGAAAACCTATGTCTGTCCCGCAAAAACGGAGGATACCCGACAGGCATGCAGCAGCACCTGTCCATATAAAAATAAAAATGTTCCCAGAGGATACGCCGT
>CAYWZD010000023.1:0-21205 GCA_964462755.1 uncultured Victivallales bacterium
CTTTTCCCGTTCGGGAGCTGTTTTTCCAGCGGTATCCGCAACATGGGGTATGGCATCATCGCGCCTTTTAAAGTAGCCTTCTATGCCGTTTTGCTGCCGGTCTCCGCGTTTGGAGTCGGCGTATAGCGGCCTTACGCCCGTACTGTGTACATAGACTATGGCCGGATCAAGAAAAAACACATTCATGGAATCCCTCCTCGGGGAATGGTACGGCGAGGAAAAGGGAAGGGCGGAAATGGTCCGTTACAACCCCGAACCGGTCCCGCTGTCCGAAACCCTGGGACATGTCGTGTCGCAGATTCTACCCCCCTGGGAGTGGAAACTGGCGCGGGTGAAAGAGTCCTGGGAGAGCGTTGCCGGAAAGGAAACCGCGCGCCGCTGCCGGATTGTCCGCCTGAACGAAGGCGTCCTGTATGTGGAGGTTTTCCATCCCGCCTACCGGATTGCGCTGGATACCCCGAGGATCAAAAACGAATTGCTCGGGAAGGTTCAGTCGGTCATCGGAAAAAACGATTGCCGGGAAATCAAATTCATTGCGGGCGGAGGCGCGCCGCGCTGAATCCCGTCCGTTCTATGAAAGAAGTTCTGCTTTTTCCGCAACTTATTCCTGATCGAGGGAATCGAAGAATTCCTTGACGGGATAAATCTTCTTTACGGACTCGATGTTGCAACCCACCATGTAAAGACCGTTTTCCGTGTCTCCGCGCCAGGTGGCGAGAAGCGCCCTGGCGATGCAGAAAAGCGATTTGGCCGGGTTGCAGGAGCGCAGACAGCGGTAAGGACAGTTGAATTTTTCCCGTCCGCCGGTCAGAACTCTCTGCACCAGAGGGGATCTCAAAACACGGACCGGCAAGCCGACCGGGCTTTTGATCACAACCACGTCTTCCGCCTTGGCGTCCACGAAGACCTGTTTGCTTCTGGCGTCGATGCCGGATTCCTCGGTGGTGATGAAGTAGGTTCCGATCTGGACGCCGTTGTATCCCATTTTAAGGAAGCGCTCAATATCCGCGCGGCAGGCAACTTCCTCCGCCGCGATGATGGGAAGGCCTTCCAGATGGTAACGGGCAATCACATCCTGAATCTCCTTCAGGAGAATATCCATCGAGCAGGTTTCGGGATGCTCAATCATTTCCATGGTGAAGCCGAGGTGTCCGCCGCACTTGGGGCCTTCCACGATGACGGCGTCGGGCTTGCGGTTGTATTTGCGGAGCCAGGTTTTGACCACCACTTCGAAGGCGCGTCCGCTGGAGATGACCGGGATCAGGGCAACATCGGCATCCCCCACGTATTCAGGAAGGGGAAGGGGCAGTCCGGCGCCGGAGATAATGAAATCGACTCCTCCCGCCACCGCGGTGCGGACGATCTCCTCATAGTTGGAAAGCGCAACCATCACGTTGACGCCAAGGGGTTTTTTGCCCCCGCAGAGTTCACGTGCTTTTTTCAGTTCGAGCGCGAAGTTCTCGTTGCATTCATCCACGAAGCGGAACTTGCCGCGTTCGATGTCGCCGATTCCGACACTTGCAATGGTTCCGTATCCGCCGCATTTGACGACTGCGGAAGAAAGTTCAGCCATTCCGATGCGGACACCCATTCCGGCTTGAATTACAGGATACTTCGTTTCCAGATTTCTTATTTTCAGCGCTGGCAGTTTCATAAAATTATTCAAGATGTTTGTCTTTCAGCATTTATGACGAGGCGCGTCCGCGTAATAAAACTGAAAATATGAATCTGATAACAATAGCATAAATAACCGGATTTTTCAAGTTGTCAAAGAGGTTTTTCAGACAAAAGTAATGAAGAAGTATGACGTCGGTCGGAATTTTCAAAGACGGCAAACGGATTTGCCAGGGTGCAGGGAATTTTCCCTGTCAGGGAGTTTGAGCGAGAGGAACCGTTCCGGGCGAGGATTTCGTGCTCCGCACGACCCACTTATGCTGTTGGATCGCAGCAGGTCAGCGACCGGCGCCAATTTGTTTGGAGCTTCAGTGACGCATTATATGAAGGAAAAATGGCGGAGCGCCGGAGAAAGAATTCCCGAGGCGTTTTTCTAATCTTTCATACCGCGGAAAACAGTGATGTTTCCGTTGGATGGCTTGTTCTTGTCGACGTTTTTCTGGAGGCGTTTCCGGTAATAATCATACAGGACGATCTGACTCCGGGTGGCCTCGTATTCGTTCAGGTTCACGGTCTTGGAATACTGGTTGATTCCGACGACGGCGCGCCCTTTCCGGCGGTCCGCCAGCGCCGCCTTGAGAATGAAGTCAAGTTCTTCGCGGATGGCGGGGGCGTCCACCGGGAACAGGGTTTCGATTCTCCGGCGGAGGTTCCGCGGCATGAGGTCCGCGCTTCCGAGGTAGTATTCGGGCGAGCCGTTATTGGCGAAGTAATAGATCCGGGCATGTTCGAGGAAGCGGTCGAGAATGCTTACAATCCTGATGTTGGCGGCGGCTTCGGGAGCGAGGGAATAGGGAGTGAGCGCACAGGCGCCCCGCACGATGAGATCGATCTTGACATGCTTTTCGGCGGCGCGGTAGAGGTGCTCGATCACCTCGTAGTCGATCAGGGCGTTGAGCTTCATGATGATGTGTCCCGGATTCTCGCGGGTGGACACGCCGGCTTCGCGGTCGATCAGGAAAAGCATTTTTTCCAGGAGATTGAAGGGGGCGACGATCAGTTTGTTCCAGTCGGGGGGCGAGGAAAAGCCGGTGATGACGTTGAACAGCGCAGAGACGTCGCGTGCCAGAAACGGGTTGTCGCTGAAATAGCCGATGTCGGTGTAAAGACGGGCCGTCTTGTCGTTGTAGTTGCCGGTGCTGAGATGGACATAGCGATGAATGCCGTCGTCCTCGCGGCGGATGACCATCAGCGCCTTGCAGTGGACCTTCAACCCGGCGATGCCGTAGACCACGTGCGCCCCGGCCTCGGCCAGTTCGCGGGCCCATATGATGTTGTTTTCCTCGTCGAACCGGGCTTTGAGTTCGACCAGCACCGAGACCTGTTTGCCGTTGCGTGCCGCGCGGATCAGCGCATGGACCACGGGCGAATCGCCGCTGACGCGGTAAAGGGTCTGTTTGATCGCCAGCACCGCCGGATCGTCCGCCGCTTGTTCCAGCATTTTGATCACCGGGTCGAACGACTGGTAGGGAAGATGGATGATGAACGGACCGCTTTCCCGGATGGTCTGGAAGAAATTTCTGCCGTTGGAGAGATACGGCGAGGGAAGCGGCGGGAGCGGCGTATTCCGGAGCGCCGGAAAGCTTTGCAGGGAGGCCAGCGCGAACATGGACTTGAGGCTCAGCATTCCGCTGATGTTGCGGACCAGCGCGGTTCCGGGCGTGATTTTGAGCTTGGAGAGGAGCCATTTCCTCGACTTGGCGGACATTCCGGCCGCGATTTCGAGACGGACCACGTTGCGTTTTGTTTTCTTGCGCAGGGCGATCTGAAGCTCGGTCATGAGGTCGGCGATGGATTCCTCGTCGATGGAAAAGTCCATGTCCCGCGTGACCCTGAAAAAGGAGCATTCCCGGATTTTCGCGCCGGAAAACAGCATGTCGAGATGATTGCGGATCAGTTCTTCGGCCGGAATGTAGAACAATCCGTTTTCGGAACTCTCCAGCTGGATGAAACGCGGGATGACCGGAGGCACTTCCAGCAGGGCGAATCTCTCGGATGAGGCTTTGGCCGGGACAAGACGGATCAGCATTTCCAGTCCGAGATTCGGCACCAGCGGGAAAGGATGCGACTGGTCGACTCCGATGGGCGTCAGGACCGGGAAAATTTCCGAGGTCATGATTCGCGTTGCGACGTTTTTCTGCGAGGGGGTGAGGCGGTCCCATGAGGTGATGAAGATGGAATTCCGTTCCAGTTCGGGCAGGATTTCGTAGTTCAGATACCGGTACTGACGTCCCACCAGAAGACGGATTTTATGTTCCAGCTCGGCCATCAGGGCGCGTGGTTCATAACCGTAATTTTTATAGATCGTGTGGAAGTTCTTGTCGAGCTGGCCGGAAATTCCGGCGACGCGGACCATGCAGAATTCATCCAGATTGCTGGAGAAGATCGCGATGAAGTTCAGACGCTCCAGAAGGGGATTTCCCTTGTCCGCGGCCTCGTCGAGGACTCTGGAATTGAATTCAAGCCAGCTGATGTCGCGGTTGATGAACTGATCGATGGGTTCGCGCATGTTGTGATTCGCCTCCGTCAGGAAAAAACGATTTTACAGGCATAGACGCTGCGGAAATAATCGGTGTCGATTTCCGTCATGGACTCGGGGAAATAAGAGATTTCGTCGCCCAGTCTGATGGTCACGCGGGATGCCTCGAGTTTGACGGTCATGTTCTCGGGAACCGACGACATGGAGGCCAGCGCGCATGCGATCCGCAGAATTGCCGCGAGTTTGTTGACCAGACTCCGTTCCTCGCGGGAAAGGGCGGCGTATTCCGGATGAAGCATTTTGGGCGGAGATTTCCGGTGATAACGCGCGATCAGGGCCGCGATTTTCCGCGCTTCCGGAGAGAGCCCGGGAATTTCGGTATTCTGGATGATGTAATAAGAATGCTTGTGGTAGGCCTGATTGTTGATGAACAAGCCGCATTTATGGAGACGCGCGGCAATGCGGAGGATCAGAAGTTCGGCATGCCCGAGGCCGTGGAGCTTTTCGAGTTTTCCGAACAGTTCGTTGGCGAAACGGGTGGTCCGGTCGCAGTATTCGTTCGCACAGCGGTAGCGGGCGGCGGTGCGCATGATCAGGGAGTGGAGCTGTTCCTCGAAGCAGTCCTTCACGTTGAAGATTTCGTTGATGAAGTCGCGCAGGAGCAGATATTTGGTGGAAGCCATCGGGATGATGATGGTGGCGGCGTCCGTGAGACGGAGGAGGTTGTCGAGGATCATGCAGCAGGGCTGGATCATTTCGGCGAGGTCCGGAGCGAGTCCGTATTTTTCGCTGATTTCCTCATAGGTGAACTCGGAGATTTCCGTACGGAGCAGGAAGAATTTGTCGCGGGTGATGCTGGTGACCGCGCCCGGGGGATTTTTGTCCCGGATGACCTTCAGCAGGGCCCGGGCGGAGGTGCCCATGGCGATGATGCTCTCCGCTTTCAGGTTTTCGGAGATGGAACGCAGTTCGCTGAACGCGCTGTCGATCAGCATGGCGGTGTAATAGTTCATAGCGGAGGAGGAATAGGTGCCGTGAAGCTGTTCGATGGCGCGCAGGGTTCCGACTTTGAGAGTTTCCGTGAAACAGAGGTTTCCGCAGTCGTAGGCGCTGACCTGGCAGGCGCCGGTGCCGATGTCGGCGATCAGCACCGGAAGCGTGTGGAATCCATACTGTGCGGGGATTTCCTCCAGGACGGCGGTATAGTCGAGACGGGCTTCGTCGGTGCCTGAGAAGATTTTGATTTCGATGCCCGTGGCGTGGCGAATGCGTTCGATGAAGATTTCGGCGTTTTCGGCTTCGCGCACGGCGCTGGTGGCGATCGCCTTGTAATAGGTGACGCCGTATTCGTCCATTTTCTGGCGGAAGTTGAAAAGGATTCCGCAGAGGATCTGAATGGAATCGTCGCTGATTTCCCCGTTCCGGAAGACGTTCGAGCCGAGCGGAACCGGTTTTTCAAGCTCTTCCAGAGGCGAGAAAGTGCGGTCCGCGCTGTTGACTTCGGCAATCAGCATCCGGGCGGAGTGCGCGCCCACGTCGATGGTCGCCATCGTGATGTTCAGATTTTTCTCCTTCCGGACGCGCATGGCTTATACCTTTCCCTCGGCCCGTGCGAGAATGGTGGCGCCGACCGCGACGGCGTCATCGCCGTAGGAGGAAAGCACGATGCGGATTTTGGAAGGGGGGATTCCGAAGAGATGGGCTTCAAAACTTTTCTGGAAGACGGGCAGGATGACGTCTCCCATGGCCGTGACGACCCCCCCGCCGAGAACGATGCATTCCGGGGCGACCACCGCGCAGGCCGAGGCCGCGGCGATCCCCAGCATGATGGAACCCTTGTCGATGACTTGACGCACGACGCTGTCGCCGTCCGCGTAGGCCCTGGCCAGATATTTGCTCTTGATGTTGACGGTTTTCTCGTTGAATTTGTCGGAAGGAATCATGGTCTGCTCATTGCTTTTCTTGAGATGCTTCCGGATCGCCTTGACGTATGCGATCTTGCTGCAGTAGGCTTCGATGCATCCGCGGCGTCCGCATCCGCAGCGGCGTCCGCCCTTGCTGATGATCATGTGACCGAGTTCGCCGGCGAGACCGCAGTTGCCTTTCAGGAGATGTCTTTCGATCACCAGTCCTCCGCCGAGTCCGGTCCCGATGAAGTAGCCGATCACGTTGTCGGCGCCCTTGCCGGCGCCGGAATGGAATTCCGCCAGAGTTCCGAGGTCGCCGTCATTGCCGAGGTAGACTTCCCGTCCGGTGATGTCGCGGAATATTTTCTTGGCGGAGAAATTGCGTCCTCCGAGGTTGGTGGCGAAGGAACAATCGCCGGTTGCGGGATCGACGGGCGAAGGAAAGGCGGCTCCGATGTGAGGCACGTCCGCGATGCTCAAGTTCAATTTTGAAAGGGCTTCCGCACCGGTATCCACCATGGTCCGGATGATGGACTCCGCTTCGGCGGTCGAGTCTGTGGGAGTCTTAGCCGCGGCGAGAATTCGATTTTCTTCGTCCGTGACTACTGCGTAAATTTTACTGCCTCCCAGGTCGATGCCGAGAGCCAAAGAGTCTTTCATGATGTGTCCCTTTCCTGATCTGAATGTCAATAGGATAAGGTAATATATGAATAAGGATTTTGCAAGTCCGGACCGGTTAAAATTCGATGAGGCTAAAATTGAGCGACTGTAAAACCTTCCTCGGCGCCCGGGGAGGTGGTCCTCTTCCAGACGGGAGCGGGCAGTTTTTTGACGATATCCAGAAAGTCATCGGTCCGGCTGACGAAAATCACGCTTCCCTTCTTCTTCCGCTGGTCCCAGATCAGCGCTTCCAGATCGTCGAACGATTCCAGATAACGGTGCTTCGCCTCCGGATAAGAGAGCCCATACTCGATTTCGCCCGGAGACCCGTACATGCGCATGTCTCTGGTTTTGAAGACCCAGCAGACATCCTGGAACGGGCGCCGGTTGGTTACGATGATGCAATTTTCAGCGGGAATCAGCGGACGGAGACTTTCGAGGAAAGCCACCGGCGCCTTCCGTTCCGCAACCACATCCGGAAAAACGATATTCGCCCCGATCACAACCGGGAAAAGACTCGCCATGAAAACCAGCAGTTTGAGGTGGGGCTCCTTGACCAGCAGAGAAAAACGCATCCCTGTCGCCCAGAGTCCCGCCGCCAGAACGATGAGTCCGGCTTTCCATGCTTCATGCTTCATGAAAAGGATTTGGGGAAACCCTGTCAGCAGATTGACTAGAACCGCTGTCACCGTCAGGAAAAGAAGAACCCAGAATATTCTGATGGTGAGCCGGAAAAGGAACTCGCGCTTCTCTTCGATGAAAGTCTTCTGGAGTCCGCCCGCGGTCAGGATCGCGAACGGGGCGAAGCACGGGAGAATATAGGTTGCCAGTTTTCCGCTGGAAAGAGAGAAGAACAGGAACGGCATGACGAACGAACAGAGCGCGAACTTCAGCAGGGGAGAACCGGAAATCTGCCGCCACACGCCTTTGAAAACGTCGGGCAGCATGATGACCCACAGTGCGATTCCGCCCAGAAATACGGGGATGAAGTAAAAGATATGATTTTCATGCTGGGCTTTTTCTCCGCCAAAAAAGCGCTGGATATGTTCTACGAAGAAGAAATAGTGCCAGAAATCCGGTTCCTGGCGGTGAATCACGATTCCCCACGGGGCGAGAACCAGAACCGCACCCAGCAGAGGCATCCACGGCGTGGAGAAAATGAGCTTCCATTTGCGGTCCCAGATCAGATAGGGAACGATGCAGATGACCGGGATCGCGAAAGCGATGAAGCCCTTGCTCAGAAAGGCGAACGCGCTCAGGATTCCGGCCAGGAACAGAAGCAGGAGGCGGCGCTTTTTCGAAACCCCTTCTTGAATCGCGAAGAAATAGGCCGTCATGGTCGCCGTGACGAAGAATGTGAGATACATGTCCGTAATGGCGACGGTTCCCAGCACGAACACCAACGGGTAAGTGGCAAAGATCGTCGTCGCGACCAAAGCCAGTTTCCTGTCATAGAAGCGGGCTGTCAGCAGATACACCATCAGGGCGGTTCCCAACATGACCAGAATGCACGGCAGCCGGAGCGCGAATGGATTTTGTCCGAACAGACGGAAGGACAGGGAGGAACACCAGTAGCTCAACGGCGGTTTCTCGAAATAACGCACCCCGTTCAGGGTTGGCGTGATGAAATTGCCGCTTTCGACCATCTCGCGGGCGATTTCGGCGTTGCGGGTTTCATCCGGGGAGACCAGCGGACGTCCTCCGATCGGAAGGATGTAAACAACGAGGACGATAAGGACAATCAGGGCGGGCCAATAGTACTTCCGCATGGTCTTTTTCCTTTATTTTTCGGTCTGTATTGTTTCGCTCTTCAGAGCGACCCAGCCCTCGCGTCCGGGGATTTCTCCCTTGATGATCGGGCAGCGGGGAAGCGAAGCCGCGTTTTCCGGAAGGAGGTCGCCCGGAGCGCAGAAGGTGATTCCGCGCGCTTTGGCCATGTCTAGGAAACGATCGAACATCTCTGCGCAGGACCCCCCTTCGGCTTCCGCGTGAATCGTGAGCATGTTGTATCCTTTTTCCGCGGTGGCGAGAAGCCGTTCGTTGTAATTTTCGTCGGTGACGCCATTTTTCCCGAGGATTTCATCGTAGGTGGGCATGTTCAGCGGCATCTGGGGCGTGTTCAGGAACTCCCCGTCCACGACCGGCAGGAAGATTCCGGAGCCGCGGCAGTCGCTGTTGTAGCGGAAATTGAACCGCTCCTTGACGATCAGAGCCTCGGGTTCGCACCGCCAGCCGGGAACCGCCGAACAGACCGGCGCTTTGCCGGTGACCCGCTCCAGTTCCTCATACGCCATCAGGAGATGGGTGTAAACCTCTTCCTGGGACATTTCATCGATATGCACCTGCCATGCATGGTGGTCCCACGCATGAACGCCGATCTCATGGCCGGCGTCGGAACACGCCTTGATGACGTGTCCCAGCTTCCTTGCGATCCGGGGGCCCGGCCAGAGGGTTCCCTTCAGGAGGATGTCCAATCCGTACAGGCTCGCGGCCCGGGTCCGGAGCATCTTCCAGAGGAACACCGGTTTGAGGAGACGCCAGATGTGACGCCCCATGTTGTCGGGTCCGGCCGAGAAGAAGAACGCCGCCCGGATTCCGTGCCTGTCCAGTGTCCTGCAGAGGCTCGGAACCCCGTCACGCGTGCCGCGGAACGTGTCGACGTCGACTCGGAGAGCTATCTTCATTATTTGACGCCGAATTCGCCGGAATCAACCGCCTGCCGGAGGAAGAAATCGAGAGTCAGCGCGATGGATTCATCCAGCTTGACCGCCGGCTTCCAGCCCACATACTTCCAGGCGTTGCGGATGCTCGGTTTGCGGTGCTGGACGTCCTGATAGCCCTTGCCGTAGAAGGTCCCGCTTTCGACTTCCTTGTACCCGGCGAAGGGCGGGAATTTCTTGCGGAGAGGATGCTTGTTGAACTGCTTGACCAGAATGTCCGCAAGCTCCTTGATGCTGGCTTCGTTGGTCGGACAGCCGATGTTGATGATTTTGCCGTCGCACTTGCCGTCTTTGTTCTCGATGATGCGGAACAGACATTCGATGCCGTCCGTGACGTGCGTGAAGCAGCGTTTCTGCGCGCCGCCGTCGATCAGCAGGATCGGGGTGCCCTGCACCAGATTCAGGATGAGCTGGGTGATCGCGCGGGAACTGCCGACACGCGCGGAGGAAAGACTGTCGAGCTTCGGTCCCATCCAGTTGAACGGACGGAACAGCGTGAAGCGGAGCTGTCCTTTGGCGCCGTAGGCCCAGATGACGCGGTCGAGCATCTGCTTGCTGCACGAATAAATCCAGCGCTGCATGCGGATGGGACCGAGGATCAGGCGGGAGTTGTCCTCGTCGAAGTCCTCTTCGTCGCACATTCCGTAGACTTCCGAGGTGGACGGGAAGATGATGCGCTTGTTGTATTTGACGCAGTAGCGGACGATCCGGAGGTTTTCCTCGAAGTCGAGTTCAAACACCCTCAGCGGATTGCGCGTGTATTCGATCGGGGTGGCAATCGCGACCAGCGGGAGCACCACGTCGCATTTGCGCACATGGTATTCGATCCATTCGCGGTTGATGGTGATGTCCCCTTCGAAGAAGTGGAAATCCTTTTTGCCGAGGAGGTCGGAGATGTAGTTGCTCCGGAGGTCCATCCCGTAGATTTCATAGTTGCCGTCGGCCAGGAGGCGTTCGCTGATGGCGCTGCCGATGAACCCGTTGACGCCCAGAATCAGGACGCTGGTTTTTTTCCTGGAAACCGGTTTTCCAGATCCGAAAGTCATCTTTTCCACCAGCTTGGCGTCCAGCGCGAGCTGTTTGCCGGAGGAGTAAAGGCCGTCTTCGAGCTGGGCGTAGTCCACGCGGAGGGCACCCTTGCCGCAGGCGACGGTCAGCGGATCGGTGGAGAGAATCGTGCCCGGAAGGGCTTTCCCCGCGTTTTTCACCTCGGTCGCGGCCCAGAAGAGATATTTCTTTTCCCCGAGGAAGCTGAATGCGCCCGGATAGGGCCGTGTGACGGCACGGATCAGGTTGCGGATTTCGCCCGCGCTTTTGCTCCAGTCGATGAGACCGTCGGAAGCCTTGCGTCCTCCGAAATACGTAGCCTTCTTGTCATCCTGCTTCGTGAGCTTGAAAGTGCCCTTCTTGAACAGGGGCAGAGTCTTTTTGAGCAGCTTGGCCGCGGCCAGGGTCGCATTGTTGTGAACTTCCAGCGCGGTGTCGTTGTTGCCGATCGCAAACTTTTCCTGCGCAACGATTTCGCCGGCGTCCGGCTTCTCCGTCATGCGGTGCAGCGTGACGCCCGTTTCCTTTTCCCCGTTGAGGACAGCCCAGTTGATCGGCACGCGTCCGCGGTATTTGGGAAGCAGCGAACCGTGAAGGTTGAACGCGCCTTTTTTCGGGATGGAAAGCAGTTCTTTCCCGAGGAGATTCCGGTAGTAGAACGAGAAAATGTAATCGGGCGCCATTTTCTTGATGCGTTCGATCCAGAGCGGATGGTTCGGATCTTCCGGGGCGCAGAGTTCGATGCCTTTGGAGGACGCGAGTTCGGCCACGGAACGGAACCAGGTGTTTTCAGCGGGATTGTCCTTGTGCGTAAAAACGCACTGGATGTCAAAACCGTTTTCGAGCAATGCCTTGATTCCTTCGCATCCGATGTTATGGTAAGCGAAAACGACAGCTTTCATTTATGTGATCTCCCTTGAAATTGAATATGGTCAGGATTTGGATTCGTCTTTGCCGCAGCGGACCAGCTTTTCAATGTAGAATTGAGGGCGTCCGCGCGCATTGAGGTGGATTTTGCCGATATATTCTCCGAGCAGTCCCATGGCGGCGAACTGCGCGCCGATGAATACAAACAGAATGGCAAAAAGGGTAAAGACGCCGTTCTGCCCCCATTCCGGATCGTAAATCCGGGTCATGATGAAGATGAATATACCGAATGCGATGCCCAGAAGCGCTATGAGGAACCCGAGAAAGGTGAGCATCCGCAGGGGGAAGGTTGTGGTTCCGGTCAGAAGGTCGTACTGAAGCGCGATCAACTTCCAGACGGAATATTTGGATTCGCCCGCCGCACGTTCGGCGTGCTTGACGTTGACCTCGGTGGACTTGCGGGCGAAGGACATGGCCATCATCGGGATGAATTTGCCGTGTTCGCGACAGTCGAGAATCGCGGTCACCACCGCCCGGCTGTAACCGCGGAGCATGCACCCGTAGTCGGTCATGGTGTTGCCTCTGGTGAGGCGTCGGACCATATTGTTGACCATCTTGGACGCAATCCTGCGGAAGAAGGTGTCCTGACGGTCTTCGCGGATGGTTCCGACCACGTCATATCCATCCGCCAGCTTTTCCACCAGCTTGTGGATTTCCTCCGGAGGATTCTGAAGGTCCGCATCCAGCGTGACGATGTATTCGCCGCGCGCCTGGGAAAGCCCGGCCGTGACCGCCGCATGCTGTCCGAAATTGGTGGAGAGAAGAACACCCACGACTTTTCCGGGATGCTTTTCCGCGGCCTCGGTGATCATTTCCGCGGACCGGTCCGCGCTGCCGTCATCCACCAGAAGAATTTCATAGGGACGTCCGATCTTGTCGCAGGCGGCAATACAGCGGTCCACCAGTTCCTTCAGGTTCAGCTCTTCATTGTACACCGGTATGACAACGGATAATTCAGGATTTTGTTCTGCCATTTTCCCGGGCTGTCTCCTCCCTGTTACATGCAATTACAACTTTTTAAAAAAGATATGCTTCACTATAATATAGATGGTCTCCCGTCAAAATTCAAAACCCGGCGGAGGAAAAAACAGTTTTTTATGCGATTTGCCGAAACCTTGTTGAAGAATGGTTCAACCGGTTGCAAGACACCGGATTGAGAAGAGGTTGCCCGAAGAATAAGAAAGAACTGATTTTCATGCCTGTCAAAATGATCCGGAACGTTTTGCAAACACATTGCGGGGGCGGGATCAGTCCGGCGGAAGAGGCATTTTGAGCAGTCCCTGAATGTTCCGTTCCACCAGTTCGATGATGACCATATCCGGTTTTTCCTCCGCGATCTTCCGATAGTCCGGCTGCAGATTCGCATACAGATGGATTTCCCGGAAGAAAAATTTGAAATACGGCTGAATGGAAACAAAAAAAGAATCATGGAACAGGATCAGTTTTTTGGAGGACGGAGCCGCCGGGTTCAAGAAATGCTGGACATGTCTTTCGGGAGAGAACCATAGCTGAATGTCGCAGGTGGTCATGATTTCGGTGCCGTTCTTGTCGGGAAATAATGCGTAGTATGGGAACTGTGCACGTCCCAGGTCTCCGAATCTGACCGGTTCAATTCTCCAAGGCATGTCTTCCGGAGAGGGCATTTTCAGGGCCGGGTCGATCATGTGCGCGAACTGGGAGAATGCGACATACGCGCCGAACATGTTCCAGTGGGTATCATTCGGGTAATATAGAAGCACATCCTTTTCTTTGTGTCGGGCAAGAGATTCCGCCAGATACAAGATGGGAGGATCGGAAAAAGACGGGTTCAGGTTTCTCACCAGTTCGGAACAGCGGGTCTTCGCGGATTGTCTCTTTTTCAGTTCCGAAGGAAGGAAATCCGGATAAACCTGCATTTTGTTTGGTGGAATCAGAATCAGGAATCCGATGTTTCTTTTACGGAAATACTGCTGAATCCGTGTCAGATTCTGAATCAGACGGCTGATTTCTTCCCGGGTGAACTGGTTTGTGCCGATGAAGTCGGGAATTTCCCTCTCAAAATAGTACCAGTTCGGGATCGTTCCACGGATGCTTTCCTCCATTTCAACTCGCCCGAGGTTGTCACCGATGTATTGGTGAAATTGAATGACCATGGGTCGGAACGGGAAATTCTTTGTATAATATGCATCGAGATTGGTACAGAAATCCAGAATGTTCATGAAGGAAAACTTCGGGAAAGTGTCTTGCGCACGATTCTCGTAGATTTGCAGTTCGCAATTTTGACGGGGAATTGCCTGCCAGACAAGACAAGGAATGAAAAGCATTCCCCAAAAACATGCGCACAGCAGGATTTGTCTGATCCTTATTGGGTTTTTCCAGAGAGAAAAGCGTGAAGCCAGCCGTAACAGAACGATTGCCGCGGCTCCTGAAAAAAGACACACTGCAAGATAAAAAAGGGTAAGGGTTTCTCTGCCTTTTTGAATGGAAAATATATTGCTTTTGAGCCATTTGTCATGGGTGATTCTCCGATTTTCTTCAAGAGCCGAACCGTTCAAGTCGCAGAGTCTGATTTTACAAAACAGGATTTCAAAACGATTTGTGGCAAGAGTCTTATTCTGTTTTTCCGGGTAGATGAAAACGGTTTTTCCGGTTTCAATCAGCCGGAAAGGGACAATGAATTCCACTGTTTGAGTTCCGGCCGGAACCTCCCGCGACAGGGTCGTCTGTCCGGATACATAATTGATCCAGACAGGCGTTGGACTCTCGACATGAAGCCTGAATACCACCGGGCAGATGCCGAGGATCAGGGCAGCGGCAAGCACGGCAAACAATCCAGCTGCAAGGTATTTCACAATCGAATTCATCATGATCAAAACCTGAAATATATGAAGGGATTATATGTGTCGGCCCCGAGCGAGATCATGGAAAAGAACAGGAGAGGCATCAGGAGAGGCAGGTCGAACCAGTAGAAACGTGAATTATCTGACAAATACCGTTTTACTCCGGGAATCAGCTGAAACGGACCGCAAAGAAGAAGCGCCGCCGCGAACACGATCATGAAACGCGGACAGCTAAAATCCGCGGTAAGAATTGGGTGGGAAGCACCCGCCGCAGGAGCAAACATTATTTCCAGGTAACGGAAGGCATATTCCAGAGTCTCCGCCCGGAAGAAAACCCATCCGGTGATGACAACCATCAGCGTGTAGATGTGGGGCAGCGGTTTCAGATAGAACGGTAAGGCAAGCGAATGTTTCCTGGTGAGAAAATGTTCCGTCATGAGAAATATGCCGTGAAAAAGACCCCAGAATACAAAATTCCACGCGGCGCCGTGCCAGAGGCCCGTCAGGAAAAACACAACAAGAAGGTTGAAACCGGTCCGCAGCTTTCCGCACCGGCTGCCTCCAAGCGGAATATAAAGATATTCCTTGAACCACGTGGACAAGGAAATATGCCATCGCCGCCAGAAATCGCGGATCGAGGTGGACAAATAAGGATAGTTGAAGTTTTCGAGGTAATCGAAGCCGAACATTTTGCCCAGCCCGATCGCCATGTCGGAATACCCCGAAAAGTCAAAGTATATCTGGAGCGCGTATGCTGTTATGCCCAGCCAGGCCTGTTCCCGGGTCAGCTGCGTCGGATTCATTTTGAAGATTGTGTCGGCGGCGATTGCCAGTGTATTGGCCAGAAGCACTTTTTTAGACAACCCGAAAATGAAGCGACGGATTCCGATTGCCGTTGAAGAAACCGTCATAACCCGGTTCTTCAATTGCTGCGAAACATCATGAAATTTGATGATAGGGCCGGCGATCAGCTGAGGGAAAAAGGAAATATATAGAGAAAGCGATATGAAGTTTCTTTCTGCTTTGACTTCGTTCCGATATACGTCCACCAGATAGGAAATAGCCTGAAAAGTATAAAATGAAATTCCGATCGGCAGAGCGATCGGTTCATTTTCCGGAATGAGTCCGGGGAGGCATGAATTAATGTAGCATATGAAGAAATTCATGTATTTGTAATGCCCCAGCAGAAGAAGATTGGCGGCGATCCCGATTCCAACGCCTGCTTTCTTGTTGACGGCGGTGTCTGCCTGCTCTATGAATATTCCGATAAAATAGTTGATCATTGTGGATGCAAGCAGAAGAAACACGTAAAGGGGTTCCCCCCATGCGTAAAAAAGAAGGCTGGCGAGCAGAAGGAACAGGTTGGCTCCCCACTTTCGGAAAAACAGCGCGCCGGCAAAAGTACAGGGAAGAAATATTTGAAGGAATAGCAGTGAACTGAAAAGCATGTGGAACGTTTTTCCCTTTCTCAAAAGGAGCGCCGGACATGACTTTTGCGTAACGAAGAAACACACGCAGAAACAAATTCCTTAATATACATATTTTATGAACATTTTCAATATGTCGGCAGATTTTTATTCTTCGATTCGATGTAATGCGGAAATAACGGCGTAAAAATTTTTTGCCGCGGCATATTCCTGCTATTCGTTAAAAATGAAACGATTTTAAAGGAATATGAGGGATTTGAACGGAGAAAACCGGAGACGATGATTTTAGAAAAACGATTGCTTGCGCAATCCGTTCATACGCCGGATTTCTTGTCTTCAAGTTCTCCCCAGCGGGCGTAGGCGTTGTCGAGAGCGGCTTTCAGGGATTCCAATTCTTTTTGAAGCGGCGCCGCTTCGGCGGCCCGGGTCCGGTAGAACTCGGGATCGGAAAACAGCGTTTCGATGTCCGCGATTTTCCGTTCGGTTTCGGCAATGGTTTTTTCCAGCGTCTCCAGTTCGCGGGTCTCCTTGTAAGTCAGGCCGCTTTTGGGCGTGTTTCTGGGTTTGGCGGGAGCCGTTTTCGCGGGTTCGGCCTGGGCGGAGGATGACGGAGACGCTTCCGCGCTGCGCCGGGCCCTGTCCGCGAAATAGGAATCGTAGTCCCCGACCACCTGAACCAGACGGCCGTCCGGTTCGAATGCGAGAATGTGGGTGCAGACCCGGTTCAGGAAATAACGGTCATGGCTGACGACTGCCAGGCATCCGTCATAGGAGCGGAGGGCCTCCTCCAGAATCCGCAGCGTGGAGAGGTCGAGGTCGTTGGTGGGTTCGTCGAGGATCAGAAAGTTGCCGCCTCCCCGCAGGATTTTGGCCAACGTGAGCCGGGCCTTCTCTCCGCCGGAGATACGTTCGATTTTCGTGTTGATCCGGTCGTCCTCGAACAGAAACCGCCGGAGATAGCCCCAGACGGTGATCCGTTCCTCGCCGAGGTTGATGGTTTCATGTCCTTCGGAGATTTCCTCCAGAACCGTCTTTTCGGGGTCCAGCGCGATGCGGTTCTGATCCACGTAGTTGAATTCGACGGTTTGCGCGGTGAACACTTCGCCGCCGTCGGGCGCGATTTCTCCGGTGATGAGACGGAGCAGCGAAGTCTTCCCGATCCCGTTTGCGCCGATGATCCCGACCCGCATGCCCTGTGTGAATTCGTAATTCAGATCCCGGAAAAGCATTTTGCTTCCAACCTTCAGGGAGGCGTCTTTCAGTTCGACCACCCGGTTCCCGAGGCGCGAAGCTCTGGGAATGACCAGATCGATGCTGCCGGTCCGTTCCGGTCCGCTCTGCGCCGCGATTTCCTCATAGTGGCGGATTCGCCCGAGGTTTCTGCGAAGGCGCGCTTTCGGGGAACGGCGGACCCATTCGACTTCCAGACGCAGAAAACTTTTCCGTTTCTGCTCCATGACGTCTTCCCTGTATTCGCGTTCTTCCTTCGCCGCGAGAAAGTCGGCATAGGAACCGGCAGAGGAGAAGAAACGTCCGTGGTCGAGTTCGACGATCCGTGTGGCGATGCGGTCGAGGAAGAAACGGTCGTGCGTGACGAAAAGACAGGCTCCCCGGTAGTCGGCCAGATAGTTTTCGATCCATGCGATCATTTCCACATCGAGATGGTTGGTGGGTTCATCGAGCAGCAGCAGATCGGGTTCCGCCGCGATGCTCCGTGCAAGCATGACGCGCCGCCGCTCTCCGCCCGAGAGTTGGGCGCAGGGCTTGTCGGGTTCCGTCAGATGCAGTTTTTCGAGAACCACCTCGATTTTCCGGCCGACGTCCCAGGCGTCATGGAGATTCAGGAGGCTTTCCAGCCGTTCGTGCTCCGGGGAATCGGCGGGGAGACGGTGATATTCCTTCATGATTTCGTCGAAGTAGGCGGCGCCTTCCCGGACCGCGGAGCGGACCGTGTTTTCGGGGGCGAGCGTGAAATTCTGCGGCATGTAGGCGATCCGGAGATTCCGGGCGGAAGTGATCTCCCCGGAAGAAACGGTGTCCAGTCCGGCGATGACTTTCATGAGGGTGGATTTGCCGCAGCCGTTCCGTCCGACCAGCGCGACGCGTTCGCCGTCGTTGATGGAAAACGAGGCGTCGTCAAACAGAACCTGCCGGCCGATCTGAAGTTTCAGCCGGTCGCCTGTCCAGAGTACGCGTTCCGCCATGGGGCCGCCTCAGGAGGGGGAGCGCAGTTCATCCATGTGAACTGTGCGTTTTTCGCGGCGGGAAAGTTCCGCTGCGAAGACCATCCGGTGGGTTTCGAGGGATACCTCGGCATCGCTGACGATTTTCGACGGGTCATTCTCGCGCAGGGCGTCCACGAAGGATTCCAGACAGGCTTTGTCGCCGCCGCCGTGATACGTCACCATATTGGCGGTTTCCGGTTCGATGTCGATTTCCGAGGTGCGGTCGCGGAGATAGGAATACAGTTCGATTTTCCGGCCGTCGCAGCGGATCTCTCCGGCGGAGCCGAAAATGATGGTCTGGCGGTCTCCGTACTTGGAGCATCCCGCGAGCGTGAAAATCGCGGTCGCGCCGCCCTCGAATTCCATGCTGACCACCTGATGGTCGGCGACATCGTTGTCGCAATCGAAAACGCAGCGTCCGTAAGGACCGTTCCGCATGGCTTTCAGGACTTCCTCCTCGGTCAGGGTGCTGACCACCGACTCCAGGTAGTTGTCGACCTGTTTCCGGCGGCAGCGGTCCAGATAGAAACGCGGTGCGGAATAGGGGCAGACCGGTTCATGCTTGCAGTCGAGACAGCGCGGAGCCGCTCCCTCCGGCTTGTTCTCACGCCGGAAGAACATCAGGGACCCGAAGGAGGAAATCAGGGAACACCGGCGGTTCATGATGTAGGCGATCCAGTCCAGATCGTGGATCGATTTAGCCAGAAGGACGGAGGATGATTCCGTTTCGCGGTTCCAGTTGCCGCGGACATAGGAATGGGCGAAACGCCAGTGTCCGACCGGCTCCAGATGCTCGATGGAAACGATCTGCCCGATGGACCCGTTCCGGATCAGGTTCCGGAGAATCTGCGTGTATTTCGCATAGCGCATCACATGACAGGCGGAAAGAATCACGTTGTTTTTCCGGACGGCTTCCACGATTTTCCGGCAGGACTCGGCGTCGGGAGCCAGAGGTTTTTCGATCAGAATATGATAGCCGAGCTCGGCGAATGCCACGGCGGGTTCCAGATGCATGCGGTCCTGCGTCGTGATGACGACCGCGTCGGCGAATTTCGGACGTTTGACCACCTCATGCCAGTCGGTGAAGACGTTTTCAGGCTTGATATTGTGTTCCCGGGCGATTCTCTCCCGGAAGAACGCGCGCGGTTCGGCAACAGCAACCACTTCTGCCTTGTCCGGCATTGTTTTTGCCAGATTCGCATAAATGGTTCCGCGTCCGCCGGCCCCGAGAATGATCAGCGATATTTTTTTGTTTTTGTTCATGATGGATTTTAAAAGTAGCACACCAACGTTTTCTTTGCAACCGGTGCGCCGGAGTTTTTTCCGGAAAAAACGCGTTGCGGGTAGTTCTTTAAGAAATTTCTTTTTTCAAGGGAGGAATTTCATTTTTTCCATGCGATTCCAGTAATTTTTTTCATTTTCCGGGTAGTTTTTCCGGTTTTTGGGAGTAGATTATATTCGGTTGAACTTTCCAGAAAAAATTTGCATGGGAGAAACGGACATGCTTTATCTTATGAGTCATCCCACCATTGCGGAATCGAGCCTTTATTATGCGTTCAAACATTCCGACTTGATGGGACAGGGAATCGTCGTCCTGCTTTTTGTTTTCTCGATGGTTACATGGACACTGATGATCGAAAAGGGAATCGGGCTGAAAAACGCGCACAGGGACTGCGCCTCGTTCCTGAGCCGCTTCCGCGCCAAGCATAATCCCCTGGCCTTCAGCGACCGCATCGAAGAGGACCCCAGCCCCGTCGCGCGGGTTTGCGAAAGCGCCTACAACCGGATCGAACAGATGGACATCGAACAGTCCGACGGCACCCGGCGGGCGTTGACCATGGAGGAGATCGATATTGTTCGTGCGTCCCTCGAGGAAGCCGTCGCGGACCAGATCCTTGAACTGGAAAAGAAGATGATTTTTCTGGCAACGGCCGTGACCATCAGTCCTTTCCTGGGACTTTTCGGAACGGTCTGGGGCATCATGCTGGCGTTCACGGACCTTGCGATTATGGGCAAAGCCGACATTCAGACGCTGGCGCCCGGCGTCAGCGGCGCCCTGCTTACGACCGTTCTCGGCCTGGTGGTCGCCATTCCCTCCGTGGCCGGATACAACATCATCAACACGCTGATCAAGTCCACCATCGTCCAGATGGACAACTTCGTCGAGGAATTTGTCGTCAAGCTCAAGATGGAACGTCTGGAAAGCCAGAAATAAGCAAGCGGAGTTTGCCATGCGGCGGCGCTTTCAAAATAAAACTTTCGACGAGATCAACATCACTCCTCTCATGGACACGGTGTTTTTCCTCCTGATCATTTTCATGATTACGGCTCCGCTCCTCGAATACAGCATCAATGTTTCCCCCCCGAAAATGGATGCCGTGGAGATCAAGCCGAACGACTTCATGAAAGTGATTCACGTCCAGAAAAGCAAGGTCATCCAGTTTGAGAAGAAGACTCTCACCATGGACCAGCTCCTCCGGCGTCTGGCGGAATTGAAGGATTCTCCGCAGGGGTCGAAACTCAAAATCTATCTGCGCGCTGACCGGGATCTTCGTTACGGCGATGTCATTGACGTCCTCAAGACGATCAAAAAAGCCGGGCATTCCGATATTTCCCTTGTGACGGAGTCGGAAAAATGATGGGCAGGCCTGACGGAAAGCTGTTGAAAGATCCGGCTGCCGCTCCTCTTCCTTATGTCCGGGGCAAGACCAAAGCGTGGATCATCGGAGGGGTCTCCTTCTTTCATGTCGGACTGATCATCATTCCCCTGCTGTTTCTGACGATCATGCGATATTTCGATCCTCCCCTGCTGGTCATGAACATTCCGATTGTCGACAGCCTTCCCAATGAAAACACCGAGATGTCCCCGCATCCGGCGCCGGGCCGTTCCCGTCCTTCCGGAACGCCCGACTACGGAGATCCCAAGCCCCTGACGGACATTCCGGACGTTCCGGCGCTTCCCAAGAAAGCCGATCCGGAGCCCATTGCGGAAGAGACGCCTCCCGTCAAGGAAAAAACCGAGCCGGAAAAAAAAGAAGTGACGAAAAAGCCTGAAAAGGTTGAAAAAATTCAAAAAGAAACGCCTCCGGAACCCGCGGAGAAGTCCGTGACCGGGACGAAGGCGAAAAAAACTCCCCGTTACAAGTCTGCCAATGAAATCAAGATCAGCAGCAAGCGTGTCACCCTCCCGTCCAAAAACACCAATCGCGGGTCTGCCGAGGGAGACCCGACCCGCCGTGAAATCGGGAATATGATCCGCAGTCTCACCGGCACCCCCGGCGGACGCGGAGTGCCCGGAGGCGGCGGAGGTCCCAAAGGCG
>CAYWZD010000024.1:0-20121 GCA_964462755.1 uncultured Victivallales bacterium
ATCGAGTCCGTCCGGCGCGCCCGGAGCGAAGGAATCCGGATCAGCGCGGAAGCCACGCCGCACCATATCGCGCTTACGGACGAGGAAATCAAGAGGTTCGACTCCAACTACAAGATGAATCCCCCGCTGCGTTCGGAGGAAGACCGCAAGGCCATTCTGGAAGGTCTCCGGGACGGGACGATCACCGTGATCGCAACCGACCACGCGCCTCATACGGAAACCGACAAGATGGTGGAGTTCGACTACGCCCCGTTCGGGATCATCGGTCTGGAGACCGCCGTCAACATCTGTTTCACGGAGCTGTATCATACCGGCGTCCTGACATTGCCCGGACTGATTTCCAAGTTCACGAAGGGCCCCGCTGACGTGCTCGGCCTGCCGCTCGGATCACTGGAAGTCGGCCATGCCGCGGACATCACGGTTCTGGAACCGGACGCGAAGGGAGTCGTGGATTCCTCTCAATTCTTTTCCAAGTCGCGCAATACGCCGTTCAACGGGTATGAGTATACCGGACGCGCTGTTGCGACGATCGTCAACGGAAAGTGCGTGTTCAGCCGGATTTCCAAGCTGTCCGCCTCCTGACCCTGATACGGGGCGCCCCCCCCCCCGCATCGAGAACAGGAAGGACTCAATCCGGGGCGGCGGAAGGTGTCCCGTGCGGATCTGTCTCCAACGGGGCGTTTTTCCCTGAAATTGTCGGCCGGTGAACCGGTCCGTGGTCCCCTGCGCGCCAGATGCGCGGCGGAAGTCCCGTCACGGCGGTGAACTGCCTTGAAAAGTAATTGGCGTCGTTGAAGCCCGCCTTCATGGCAATGTCGGTGACAGAGAGCGAGGTGGTCATGAGCAGTTCCTTGGCCTTGGCAAGGCGCATCAGCAGCAGATGCTGAATCGGCGATTCCCCGATCTTGTTTTTGAACAGTCGTCTGAAATTGGTTACGCTCATTCCGGCGACTTCCGCAAGGTCCGTCAGTTTGATGTCATGCTGGAAATTCTCTTCCATGAAGGAAAGGACCGGGGCGAGTTTGCCCGCTCCCGCCGCTTTTTCGGGAGTCAGCTCATAGGCCTGGCGCGAGAACAGGAGGACCGCTTCGACAAGAAGGATGAAGAGCGCGGTCCGGAATCCCGGCCGGGCGAGTGCCTGTTCGTCGGCGATCTTTACTACGAGCTGGTCCAACTGAGTGAGCGTCAGGTCGTCCACAAACAGCATTTTCCGTGCATTGTGGCGGTTCCCGAACAGATTGTTGAAGCCATCCATCAGTGTGAAGTCATCCATGAAGGCTTTAATGGATTCCATGTCGAACAGGAATGTCAGCAGGGAAAGATGGGTGATGTCCTCGTAATAGTGCTTCTGTCCCGGCTGGATCAGGCAGACGGACCCGGTGTACAAAGGATATCTCACTCCGTCGATGACATGGGTGGCGTTTCCGGTTTCGACCGCAACCAGTTCATAGAACGAATGAGTGTGCTCCATTACCCGTTCATCGGTGTAATGGACGACTTTGAGTGCGCTGATTTTCTGCTGGCTGAACCGTGCATACGTATTGAATCTCAACGGAGGAACGGAGGCAGCCGGCTCCCTGATTTTCTTCATCATGTTTCTCTCTCTGGCCTGTAATGTAACCTCCTTTCTGCAGAAAACAAATCTTCGGGGAAATTTTTTGGACAAATAATCCTTCTGAATGGACAGATTATCATGGCAGAAATCTTATTTCCGGGATATAATAATCATCAACAAAACGAAAAACGATCATCCTCCCTCAATTTTGCGGAGAGAAAAAATGAAGCATGAAAATGGAGAAAAAGAGATGAACGGAAAATCAGGACGGATTTTTACATTAATAGAACTTCTGGTTGTGATTGCGATCATCGCGATTCTGGCAGGGATGCTTCTGCCCGCATTGAACAAGGCCCGGGATAAGGCGAAGGATATTGCCTGTGTCAACACGATGAAACAGATTTCCCTGAATGCCGCCGGATATGCTTCGGACAACAAGGAAGTTGTTCTCCATGGCCAGATAAAATATACCTCGTCCGTGACATATACCTACATGCACCTGCTGTGGTACAGCGGATATATGACCTTCTATGACGTCAACAAGCTGTATCCCCGCGGGATGGAGTGTCCCGCCGAAACCCGCCAGCGGATCGACAGCCGAACGGTCTACAAGACGCCGCAGCGTTCTTATGTAGGAACTTACGACTATGCTTTCAATGGTCATCTCTTCGATGTGGATCTGACCGTTTCTTCCAAATATCTTCGCAAACTGCCGGAGATCAAACGTCCTTCGAAATGCCTTTATTTCATGGATGCCACACAGCATCTGATTACTTACTTCTATTATACCGGATTCGAAGCCAACATTGCGAAATTCACGAATCGCCATTCCCGTTCGCTGGCATCCTCCAATGTGGCGTTTCTGGATGGTCACATTCAAAAACTGGACCCGTTCCCGCTGCGTCTGACGTCAGGCGGAACCTTTTCCATTCCAATTACCGAAGCAAAACAATACTGGGTGAATGAATGAATTTAAGAAAGGTATTTTCAATGAAAAAAATGATCCTGTTGACATCTGGAATTATCTGTACTCTGTTTTTTCTCTCTGCCACTGCGCAGGAATCCGGGTGGAAGACGGAAGAAAGCTCGCCTGGAATTTTTCAGTTCTACAACGACACGGGAAAGTTCATGGGACCGCAGAAGGCTACGATCCCGATTTCCGGGCCGGTGATCAAAATCCGGAAGACCTTCGATCTGAATGCCCTTCCGGCCGGACTTTTGAAAAAGGCGTCAAAGGTGTCGATCCGTCTCTACATGGCGGTATATGACTTCAGCTGGACGAAGAATCCGGATAAAAAATCCAACGGACTGACCGAGGAGATCGTTTTTCGCATCAATGGCCATGATATTATTCTGAAGACATCCGATCCGCGTTTTCCGGCGAAGAAAGGGGAAAAAGATCCCCTTCATTTCCGATGGGTCGATGTGGAGTTCCCGTTGGACTGGATTGCGGACGGAAAGCTGGTTGTGGAAGCTTTCAAGAATCCGTCGCAGACCAAGGATGATTATTTCTATCCGGCTGTGGATGTCAACGTTTCGAACCGGAGTTCCGAGATCAGCACGAATTACGGGAAGTCCTGGACTTCCAAATGGGGGAACCTCTCGGAAAAAAATGAGTATATGCTCCGTTTGATTCTGGACACGACCGGCGTAAAAAAAAACCTTGAATCCTTGACGCCTCCCGATGTTTCCCTTGGCGCCGACGCGCAGAACTTCCGCAATTTGAAACTTTGCGACGGCGCATCTCTTTCGAAGGGATTCCTCCATTTTGACGGACAAAAAGGATATGCCGTCCTTCCCGGTACCGAAAACTGGAACATCCCTCCGGCAGGCGCGACTTTCGTCACTGTGGTCCGGTTCGCCTCGTCCGGGAATGGAATGTTGATTCATAAGGACGGTGCATTTTTTCTGGGCAGAACAGGGAAGCGGGTCAATTTGAGTTTGTGCTGTGATGGAAAAACCTGGTCGGAAGCGTTGGTCGGGGGGGAGTTGCCTCCGCCTGGAAAGTGGATTCATCTTGCTGCCGTGGTCGAACCTTTTTCGGAGACGGCCCAGGGGACCGGCGGTTATCATCTCCGCGTGTATCTGAACGGAGAACTTCTCCAGCAGAAAAAAATCGGTTCCTTAAGAACCATACTGGACAAGAGCCGCTTTCCGGTGGAAATCGGGCAGGCGCTTTTCAAACATGAAGCGTATCGCCTGAATGGAGAAATTGCGGAAATCGGATTATACAACCGGGTCATGACGGATCAGGAAATTTCCCGCATGGCTTTCAATAACCCGTATGTTGAAAATAAAGTCCCCGGCCTGTTTCCGTTGACGCCGTCACTGGAAAAAAGTTTTGCCGGACTTGAAAAGGGAACCTCTTTCCGGAAGTGGACATTTGCCTCCCTCCGGCGGGCGGTGGAAAACGGATTTGACTCCTCGAAAATGGAAACGCTCCTTCCGGTTCTCGCGCCGCTTTCCGGAATGACCGGAAACGATGCGGATTTCATTCGTGAATGGAACCGGAAACAGGAATCATTCCTTCTGCTGGATTCCGGAAAAGGAGTCCTGATGCTCTGCATCGGAAACGGGCAGAAAAATTTTCCCGTGTCCGGCTTTTTCAACCGGGTGAACAATGCCCCTGTTTTTGCCGACCGGACGATGGAATGGTCTTTGGCTTTCCGGAAAAACGGCAGGGAGCAGCAGATCGAAAGCTTTGACGGTTCCTTTCAATGGCAGGTTTCGAAGCCGGAGGTATCCGCCGGAGGCTATTCTTTCCTGATGGAATGGAAAAACACCGATTTCACAGTCGTTTCCGAAGCGTTTTTCCGGGATGGGCGCCTTGAAATGAATTTGAAGGTCCGAAGTCATAGTCCGGAGGTGCTTTTAACTCAAGTTCATTTTCCCCGTTGGTATTTTGCGCATCTGCCGGGTTCGGATGATGAGGTCGTGTATCCCCACATGTCCGGAATCGTCGTGGACAATCCCCTGAAGGACATCGGCATGAGCGGAACTTATCCGAGTGCACGGGTCTCCATGGCGTTCAGCGCCTATTACGACAAAGTGAAAAGGAATGGGATTTACTTCGGATTCGAAGATTCTCTGGGACGCACGAAGCAATACAGCATTGCCGGGAAGATTGACAAGTTGTGTGCAGATTGGGCGTCGCCGGTCGCTTATCCTTTCGGCGCCAATGGCGGAAACGAATATGAGATGAGCGGAAAAGCCGCCGTGGAGGTATATCATGGCGACTGGTTCGAGGCGGGGCAACTCTATAAAAAGTTTGTCTCCGAAAAAGCCGAATGGCGACATAACGAACGCCCTCGAAAAGACACCCCGAAATGGTATCGGGACAATGCTTTGTGGCTTCTGGCCTCGGCAGGGAAACAGCAGACACGCGAAATGCTGGCATTGGCGGAATATTTCGATGTTCCGTGTGCGATCAACTGGGCATACTGGTATGACTTCAAGAAAGGCGACTGGCCTCACCACTTTGAGAACCGGGAAGCGGCGGAAGGACGGGCCGAATTTCATAAGAGAGGAATCAAAGTGCGTCCCTACATCAACGGACGTCTCTGGGGACTCAAGGACGGTCCGGACCGCAAGTCCGACTGGATGTATTCCTCCCATGGAGCCCGTTTTGCCGCCAAGGATGAAAACCGGAAGCCCTATCAGGAAGTTTATCCGTATTCCGTTTACAGCGTCATGTGTCCCGCTGCCTCAGGCTGGCGCGAACATCTGCTGGGGGAGGCCGGGCGTACGGTCGGATGCGGTTATGACGCCCTTTACTGGGATCAGGTTCCCTGCGGGCTTCCGCTGAATTGTCAGGACTCCTCCCACGGTCATCCTTCGAACGATCCTTCGCTCTGGCTGGAACAGGGCTACTGGAGGCTGTTTGCGGAGCTCAAGAAAAAATTCCCGGACATCGCACAGGATGGAGAGGACATTTCGGAACCGTATCTGAAATATCTGGACGGCGCGTTCGTCTGGCGCTGGCTGGACTCTTCTCATGTTCCGCTGTTCCAGTCCATCTACTGCGGACAAGTTCAGTTTGTGGCCCGCGTCTTCGATCCCGGCGACTATCAGTCTTATTTTTCCAAAATGGGCGAACAGGCGGTTTACGGGGAACAGCTGGCAGGATTCCTTCACATCAACAATATGCGCTATGCCAGCCCTCAGCGACTTTACCTGAAACGGATGGCCCATTTGCGGAGCGGCCTGCTTCATTATTTCAATGAAGCGGAGATGCTTCGGCCCTTGGACTTCAAAGAAAATATCCCGACGGTTTCCTCCGACTGGGGCGGAAAAAGTTACGATGCCTACGGAAATGGCATCGTTACCACACCGAAAATTCTGCACAGTGTCTGGAAGCGGAACGACGGCCGGATCATGATTCTGTTCGTCAATACCGTGAACGAAACCATCACGGTCCATCCCATTCTGCCCTTCGGGAAAGGGAAAATGCTGACGGCTTGCCGCGAAAGCGAAGCCCCCCCGAAAAGCATTCTTCTGGATGGAAAAAACCTTCCCGCCTTGGGCCTTCCCCCCTATAAGGCGGAGGTCTGGCTTCTCGGAGATCGGGAAGATTCTGCGGAAATTCAGTCCGTTCACAGCGTGCTGAAGAAGATGAACGGATTTCAGGATTATGGTCCCTTGCTGACTTATCCGCAGAACATGTCCACCTGTAAGAAACTGACCGCGGAAAGCGGAAAATGGATCAATGTGCTGGATTCCTCCTGGATGACTCATGCGTTCATGCCGAAATTCAGCTGCATCGGTTTTCGGAAAACGGAACGCTGGCTTCAGGCGGACAAGGATGCCGAAGTCTTTTTCGGAGAAGTGGATTTCGGACAGGGGCAGGGCGACAAGCTGGAGCTTGAACTTGCGGTTGATCCGCCCCGTGCGGGAGGAATGGTGGAAATGTGGATCAGGGCTCCCGGGACAAAACAGGAAAAATGTGTTGCGGTCCTGAAAACCGAACCGCTGGGGGACTGGTTTGACTTCAAAACTGTCCGTGTTCCATTGAACACCGAATTGAAAGGAAAACAGGAAGTGACTTTACGTTTCCGTGAAAAAGGATGTAATTTGCGCGGATGGAGAATTGTACGGTGAAAAAATATGATGCATGAAAATATTGACCGGAAATACGGGGCGGTTCCCTTCTGGTTCTGGAACGGGGATCAGACGGAAGAAGAGATTACACGTCAGCTGGAACTTGCGGCCGGAGCGAATCTCCGCGGGATGGCGGTCCACGCACGGAATGGAAACCGGACCGAATACATGTCCCCGCGCTGGATCGAACTCCTGCGGCATACCTGTTCCGAGGCACGCCGTCTGGGATTGGAAATCTGGATCTATGACGAGGAAAACTGTCCCAGCGGAACGGTCGGACTGCGGATTTTCGACTCCACGGACTTCTACCGCCAGAAGGCGATGCGCTTTGAATACATGTCCGGCGCGGAGGCGAAGGAATGCACCGGATTACTTGCCGTTTTTCGTGCGTCCGATCTGGGGCATCCGGCAGATGTTTCGACGTTATCCGATGTGGACGAGACACTGGTTTTCACCCGCATCGTATTGAAGGAAAACTACTGTGACACGCTCATTCCGGAGACTGTCCGGAAGTTTATCGCCATGACCCACGACGTATACGAACTGACAATCGGCGACTTCTTCGGCGATCCGGTCACCGCGGTTTATACCGATGACCTCAACCTGTTGATGATTTATGAATATGCTTCCTGTCTGCCGTTTTCCGACACACTCTTTGAAGAATTCCGGACACGTTGCGGATACGATCTGTTTCCCTGTCTGGCGTCGCTGGCGGAGGATGTCGGCGAATTTGAAAAAGTCCGGCTGGATTTCCGCCGGGCGGTCATGGACATGTTCCTCGAATATTTTGTCGATCCCATGCGCAAATGGTGCGAGAAACGGAATCTTCCCCTGACAGGACATCTTTCGGGCGACGAGGGACCGCTGGTGAAATCCATCGGGCGCTATTCCTCCGCCATGCCGTTTTTCGTGCGTGAGACAGTGCCGGGCATCGACGATTTCCTGACCGGGATGCGCGATTCCGGTTATCTGCGGCGTCCTTACAATGAACTTCATCATTCCCTGATCGCGACCGCAAAACAGGTGACTTCCGCCGCCGGCCAGTTCAATTACGGGCAATGTACCTCGGAAGTCCTGACCTCCCTCGGCTGGGGCGTGCCTGTCCGCCAGCAGGTCGCTCAGATCCGTTTTCAGTTCGGAATGGGGATCACCGCGATCGTTCCCCACGATTTCAGCTATGCGACGGCGGGCGTTGCCAAACGCGATCATCCTGCCAGCTATTTTTATCAGCAGCCGTATTTCCGTCTGGCCGATTCCATTCATGCCGTATTCGAGCGCAGCATGAAATTGATCGAACGTACAAAATATGACCCTGAGATTCTTCTTCTTTCCCCCGTTTATACGGCTCAGATCGCAACGAACGGCGGGGACATGGCGCGCGAGGGGTTTTCTCCGAAGCATCCCCGGAAATATTTGTCCTGCGATTTCTATGAGGATACGTTTACGGAGATCAGCTGGAAGCTGACTCGTCTGCACCGTGAATTTGAATATGGCGACGAGCTGCTGATGGAACAATTTGCGGAACTTCGCGGGAAAGAGCTCCGGTTAGGGGACCGGTCCTATTCGACGGTTCTTCTCCCGCCCGGCATGAAACTTTTGAAGTCGACGATGTCGTTACTGTCCCGGTTTGCCGAATCGGGCGGAACGGTTCTGGAAGTTAAGGTGAATGCGCTTGAGAAGACGACTCCGTTCAAGGTACTTCCCATGGATCGGCTCGAAGAGAAAATTCCGGATGCGTTTCCCGCCGCCGGACCCGAAATACTGGTCCGCTCCGGCTCTTTCAACGGAAGGAAGGAATATTTTCTGGTCAATTATGGGAAGACAGAATTTGAACTCAAAATTCCGGAAGGTTCCGCCCGGATTGTTTATGATCCCGTATCGGATTGCATCGTTTCCGCGGAGGAAGTTGTTACACTGCCGCCGCTGGGCGCGTGTCATTTTCTGTCGGACGCGTCCGGCTTCCGGGCAGCGCAAAAAGGAGAAAGTATTCTGGTTCCGCGTCCGGGGGGCGAATCGGTTCCGGTGAAACCGGTTTCGATCCGGCCGCTGGAGGAAAACGTTCTGCTGCTGGACCGGGCGTTTCTTTCGGTGGAAAATCGTTTTTTCCGCATTGCCGATGAAGTCTTGGAAGCGGGAAAGGAAGTCTGTTTCGAGGTGGAAATCCCGGAACCGGAAAAGGTGTCCGGCATTTACTTCGAGTCGGGCAATTTCGAATCTCTGCGGGTTAATGGAAAACCGCTTCCGACGGAATCTTCCGGGGTGCATCCGGCGACTCCGGATCTGTACGGCTATTCCCTCCGGGGGATGTTGATTGCGGGGAGGAACCGCTTTTCCTTCTGTTCGATCGGGAAACGGATCGAGCCGCTCTATCTGACGGGCAATTTCGCGGTGCGGCTGGAGGGCGAGTCCTGCCGGATGGCGCCTGTTTCCGGGCTGAAGACCGGCGAACTTTCCGTTCAGGGATTGCCCTTCTACTGGGGCGCCGTCGAATACGATTTCGGGATTCTGAAAGGGAACTCAATGCTGGACTTCGGGGAGGCGGAAGGCGTGCTGGAAATTCTGGAAGACGGCGTTTCCGCGGGGATTCTGTTTCAGTCGCCATGGAGGATATTTCTCCGGAAGGAAAGCCATGTAATCGTACGTCTGTACAATACGGCGCAGAACTTTTTCGGTCCGCACCGGAGACTTCAGATTCTCGGTCCGGCCCGTTCCTGGGAAGGCAGTTCCGCAACCGCGTGGACACCCGACGTTGACGGGGATGAACCCGGTTCATGGGGGGTGGCGAAATTTGGAATCATGGGGTCTGTCACGATGTCCCATATCGATGAGAGAACGTGAGACGGCCGTCTTCCTTTATTCAGAGGGAAATCCGCATGCCGTCCCGCGCGATGATGGCCTGTTCGCGAGCGGCGATGACTTCCTGTTCAGCTTCGTTTTCCGGCCAGAGGGTCCGGCCGCGGTGGCTGAAGACGACCCGTGAAGAGGAGTCCATGTTTCCGGATTGTGTCAGGGCATTCCGCATGGTGCGGATCATGGAAACATCGCAATGGTCGAAAATCCGCCAGTCTCCGGGAGCCGACATGGTGGCGTCCCATATGGCGAGGTCGATATGGGTTTTGCCGATCAGCTGGTGTTCCTGCGAGGTCATCCATGCGCCGTCCAGTTCGTAAAGAAGGTTTCCTTCAGGACTTTCGACGAGGTAATGGAACGCTTCTTCCTTCGGGTTGCAGAGCACATGGCTGGCCGGCAGCGCTGTGAATTGGAATTTTCCGATGGCAAAACGGGTTCCGTCCGTCAGCGGATGACAGATGCAGTTCGGCGATTCCACCAGGGCGCACGCCTGAGGAGAACCCCAGAAATTCAGTGGGTGTTTCCGGGACTGGTTGGCCAGGACGGTTACCAGATGCGGACGATAGTGGTCATCGTGGCTGTGCGTCAGCACAATGTCGGTGATGTCCGCCGGAATGACGCCGTAACGCAGGATGCTTTTGACTGCCGTGGCTCCGCAGTCGAAAAGGATATGACCGTCCAGCAGGGTGGTGGTGCTTCCGAGAACTCCCGGCTCGCCGTAATGATCCCAGTTGTAGTCCGCCGCACCGGTTCCCAGAAAGAATAATTCCGTCATTTTTTCTCCATGATGTTTGGTTCCTGTCCCGGGAATGTCCGGGCTCATGCAAAGTGAAAAATACAGGCGCAGGATATTTACAATAACGAGGATGAAAAACTTTTTCAAGGGGAAACAGGAAGCATTTTTCGTGTATTTCCGGGAACGGGAATAAGGATTCTTGCGTAGTTTTTAAAAAAACCGATATTTTTCAAAAAGGGCTCTTGCAATCCAAAAACATTATATTATATTAAAGATAATATGAATTTACGGAAATGAGGCAGAGGAATGAATTTACCGAAGTATTCCCAGGTCCAGTATGGAGTCCTGAATCTGATTGCGGAACGGAAATTGGAAGCCGGAGACCGTCTGCCGATTGAGAAGGATCTGGCTTCCCTGTTCGGGGTCAGCGTGGTGACGGTCCGCAGCGCGATGAAGAATCTGGAAGACCGCGGGATTCTCACGCGGCAGCAGGGACGCGGAACCGTTCTGAACAAAGTGATTGAGCCTCAGGCCCAGCTGGGGACCATTCTGTATCTCGATATCCGCGAAAGTCTGGACGGTCCGGTTCTGCGCAATACGCAGATCGATCTTGCCCAACTGGAGCTTTCGGTGGCCGACAGCGGATATGCGATCCGTTATCAGGTGGCGAGACGGGTTCCGACCCATTCTCTGGTTCATTCCCTGCAGGAGGTTTCGGGCGTGCTGATTTCCGGCTACATTACCGAAGAATGGCTTCAGTTGCTGGAAGGACTGGATATTCCGATTGTGCTCGTCGGATCGGTTTATTCCGAACAGACTCCCCGTTTTGCCCATGTGGATATCGATTGGAAATCCATGGCGCGGGCCGCGCTGGATTTCTTCATTTCGCTTGGATTCCGGAAAATCGGAATGATGACCGGGGCTGGATTTTATGAACCCTCCCGGCGGCTGCATGCCGCTTACCTCGAGGGCATGGCCGCACACCGGCTCCCGTACAAGGAAACGATGGTCTGCACTCCGGAAAACGACAATGCCGGTGCGGCAATCCGGATTTTTCTGGAAGAGAATAAGGACTTGGAGGTTATCTTAGTCGAGTATGGCAAATATGTCCAACTTGTGGGAGAGCTGCTTTACATGGAAAGAAAGCCGCCTTTCATGGGGATCATCGGACTGTTTCGTCAGCAGGAAGAACTGCCCGCCCGGGTGATGAACGTGGTACCGGATCAGGACATCTGGTATGCCTCGGTGAAGGCTCTGATTCAGCAGATGACCAATCCATCCGCGCGGAAAGAAAGAATTTTTCTGGGAAATATGTTTGTAAACGATCAATCTGTAAAAAATGAAGTTTTAAGAAGAAAGGGGTGAAAAAATGAAAATGCCGCGGACTGGAAGTGTAAGGATGCCGATGCGGAAGGCTCTCGTTTTTACATTAATCGAGCTTCTGGTAGTGATTGCGATTATTGCGATTCTCGCCGGGATGCTTTTGCCGGCTTTAGCTGCAGCGCGTGCGAGTGCCCGGACAACACACTGCATGAATAACTTGAAACAACTCTATCTCGGCGTCGTGCTGTACGGCGATGACAACAAGGAGTTCATTCCCAATATCAGCGGCAACAATTACGGCCTCATTCGAAGCTGGATGCTGGATGTCAACCCTCATGTCGGGGGATGTTCGCGGACGGACTACATTAATACGAAATACAAACTGGCTCCGTCCTTTACCTGTACCGCCTCTCCGGACGAAGTGGTGTCGCTGAAGATTGGTACGATAACTTACAATACTTCCAATTATATGTATAACGGCCGTCTCAACCTCAACGGTTCCTATCCGTCTCAGACCGGAAAAAAACTTGCCTTCTGTTCCCAGCCGTCGAACATCATCCTTATGACAGACGGTCTGAAGAAGCATTATAATGTTTTTGACATGGGATTGGGGAATGAACTCAATTTCCAACCATTCGTCCATAATAAGGCCAACAATTATCTGTATGTGGACGGACAGGTGAAGAAGCAGAAGCGTTTCTCCACAAACACGGATGAACATTATCTCCGCCACTACGCTCTCCGATACGGCAGTTCCGGCTGGGAAAGCGTCTGGCGCTGAATTACAGGATTGTTTCAACGGGAATGAAGTTCAAATTAAACCTAGGAGGAAACTCAATGAGTTCATCGGCTGGAAGAATAGGTGGATTCTGTGCGATCGCCGCACTTTCACTGGGGATTGCTGCGGCGGAGACGAAGTCAAACGATCTGTTGCTGCAGATCGGCGGTTCGGAGGCGCCGGACCCGGCAATCAAACTCGAGAAAAGCACGGAATGGATACAGACTCCGGGATTCGGCAACGGATTGGAATTCCACGGCAAGGGCTGTTGCGCACGGGTTACGCAATTTCCGTCGGATAAAATCGGCGAAGAAGCGACGGTTTCACTTTTCTTCAAGGTTGCGGAATTTCCCCCGCCCCGCAAAAATGGGGACCAATGGGCGGGCGCTTTATTCAGCAACGATTATCAATGGCTGGGACGCGTCTATTCCGGGCGTTCCGCTTACGGCGGGATGAGCAACGCAAAGGGCGAGCTCAAAGGTGTTTTTTCCACACAGAAACTGGAAAAGAACCGCTGGTATCATTTTGCCGCGGTTTATTCGGTCAGGGATAAGCAGTTCACACTTTACCTGAACGGTGAACGCGGCGGGGTTCGAACGGACGGCATCACCCCTTTGTGCAAACTCAAACCGGGGCGTTTCGTGTTGGGCGTTGATCCGGATGGATGCTGGTTCACCGGCACAATTGCGGATTTCCGCCTGTATAACCGGGCGCTGACGCCGAAGGAGATCCGGCTGCTTGCCAAGCGCACGGAAGTTCCGTTTACCGCCAAGCCGAATTTCCCGGAAACATACGGATTTGTGACTGACACGTTCAGCGGGGAACCGATCCTGCCCGGAAGCCGGATCGATGAGAAATATCTGTCTGACACTATTGCCTTCACCGCGACTCCCGGAGAATATGAACCGGCGACTTTTGTCCTGCGGCCGGTCAAGGATTTTCCGAAGACGGTTTTTGAGCTTTCGAATCTCAAGGGATCGGATGGTCATGTCATTGACCGTTCCGCACTTGATTTGAAAATTGTCAAATGCTGGTATCAGGGACCCGCCGCCTGGCGCAACGAGGCGCCGGGGAAGTCCCCTGCCATTCTGGTACCGGAACTGATGCTCAACGATGACGACTTGGTCCGGGTCGATGAAGAAAAAGAACTCAATTTTCTGCGTTACGGCCAGGGCTCCACGGCGAAATATGTAAATGTCAGCACGCTGGACGATAACAATAATTTTTATCAGAAGGCCATGACGGTCAAGGATCATCCGATTTACGACGCGAAAACGCTTCAGCCGATCCATTTGAAAGCCGGCCGCAATCAACAGTTTCATCTGACGCTTCACGTGCCGCAGAACGCCGTCCCCGGGAACTATACCGGCACTCTTACCGCAAAAAGCGGAAGCCGGACTGTTGCGGAATTCCGGATGAAGGTCAATGTCCTGCCTTTCTCCCTGCCGGAGCCGCGGACTTATTATGATCTGAACCGACCTTATTATACAAGCATATACTACAATACCAACCTGGTGGACGATGATCGCGCCGGAATCACCAGTTACTATCGCAATGCCGACCAGATCCGGGCGGAACTTGCAGATTTGATTGCTCACGGCATCCTGTATCCGACCAACTTTCAGCTCAATGCCTCCCATAAGGACCCGAAGACGCATGAACGGATGTTCCGCGAAATGCTGCGGTTGCGCAAGGAAGCCGGACTGCCCAATAAACCCATGTATTTGATCTCGAATCCGAAAATCAATATGGCCTATCTGACTACCCGGCCGGAAGACCTGAAGAAGTTGACGGAACGGGCGAACTTCTACCTTGGGATCGTGGAAAAAGAACTTGGGCATCGCGATGTTTATTTTTATGGGCTGGATGAGGCCAAGGGAGAAAAACTCCGGGAAGGAATTCCTTTTTTCGAGGCCATTCGGAAATCCGGAGCCAAGACCTTCAACTCAGGTTATATGGCAAAAACCATTTCCCCCGGTAACTTCGCGATTGTCGGCGATGTGCTCGATCTTCTGATATGCTGTGACGTCTCCGATCCCGAGGAAGCGGCGCGGTGGCACTCCAAGGGACATGAAATCTGGAGTTATAGTTATCCGCAGAGTTCCAATGAGAATCCGCTTCCGTTCCGCCGCAATTTCGGATATGTCATTTACAAATGCAATTATGACGGAGTGGCTACTTTCTGTTATTATCTGGGGTTCGGTCACCCGTGGAACGACTTCGACAGCACCATCCAGCGGGACATGAACTTTGCCTATCCCACCGCCGACGGAGTCGTCGATACGGTTGCATTCGACGGCGTTCGGGAAGGTTTCGACGATGTCCGTTATGCCACGCTGATGTTTCAGGAAGCCCGCGAGGCAATGCCGTCCGGCAATTCTGAACGGATCACCGCGGCGAAAGAAGCCGGAGATTACTTCCGGAACCAGAATGTTTATCTGGCCCGTCCAGCGGATGTCCGTGCCGGAATCATCGACCGTATCCTCAAGTTGAGAAAACTGGCAGGCAAGTAGAATGAGTTCCCCCGATGTCGAATTTTTAAGAAATACCCCGGCGTTCTGGTCCCGGCTGGGATTTCATTACGATCCTCCGCGATACGGAAAAGACGGTAAAGTGATCCGTCTGTTCCGCTCGTTCGAGGAACTTGAAACCCTGCATCGGGAGATGTACGCCGCCGGCATCGGACTGCATTCCAGTATCCTTTTCAGCGGCTGGACCGGCGTAAACCAATTCGACTATGACCTGACCGACCGTACCCTGGAAAGCATTTTTTCCTGCGGAAAAGACCTGCTGTATATTCCGCGTATCAAGCTCAATGTGCCGATCGACTGGTGTGCGGCGCATCCGGAAGAAGTCTGCGTTTATGCGGATGGTCCGCGTGAAATTGACGGAATCCGGGCGCTGGTCGGAACCCCGCTTCATGATATTCTCGGTTACAACAGCGCCGCCGGATATAGTGTTCCCGGCAATGTCTTCACGGATGACCGGCCGAATGTCAACGGTTTGATCGCGCTTCAGAGTTTCTCTTCCGCACAGTGGCTGACGGATGCCGGAGAGTCCCTGGAACGGTTGTTGGAACATATCCGGCGGGATACGCCATTTGCGGATCGGATTCCGGCTTATCATTTTGCATACGGTCCCTGCGGCGAGACCTCGGCCTGGGGACAATGGAGTTTTCTGCCGGTTCCGGGCAGCGATTATAAACCCCGTTGCGGCGACTACGGGATTGCTCATACCCGAAACTTTTTCCGGTGGTGCGTCGACCGTTACGGTTCCCTTGAAAATCTGCGGACAAATTGGAACATGCCGATGCTGACCGAAGAAAACTTTCAGGTGCCGGACCCGGACTTGCGGGAAGGACATTCCGGGGATTATCCGTCTCTTTTCCGGCTTGGCCGGGGGCATTGCTGTGCGATTGACTACGAGTTGTTCATGGAGGATTGTCAAATTCAGGCAATGAATCATTTCGGATCACTGATTCACAGACTGACTGGAAAGTGTGCCGGAGCATTCGCCGGATATTTTGTGGATGCGCCCCGCACAACTTATTCCGGGAATGGGGCGACTTCTGTGCTGGCACGGTGTCAGAATGTGGATTTTTTTGCGGCTCCGAAGTCCTATTTCCGGAACGGCGTTGGAGAAGCCGGCGGGGAACAGGGTACGGCGCAAGCAATCAACCTCCGGCGGGTCTGGATGGATGAGATCGACAACGGAACCCATCTGGATTTTGCAAGAAGCGGCTGTCGAACATGGGAAGAGTCCCGTTACCTCATGTGGCGCGAAGTCGCGAAGGATCTTGCGCATAATTCCGGATTCTGGTGGATGGATTTGGGGAACGGCTGGTATCATGACGCCCGGATTCTCTCTGAGATCCGCTCGATCAATACCGCGGCTCGGCAGGTGATGATGCGGCCGCATCGGAGCGTGTCTCAGATCCTGCTGGTGGCGGACGATGCTGTCCTGACTGAAATGAAAGTGAATGCCGCATTGCATCGGCGATTATTGACGGACAGTATCCGGGAAGCGTCTTTGCTGGGAACGCCGGTCGATCTTTTCCGGCTTGACGACTTGGATGAACTGGATTGTTCCGGCTATAAATTTGTTATTTTTCTGAATGCGTTTTGCTTGCGTCCACAGCATTGCGAGGTCATCCGGCGTAAATTGCATCATACATTGAAACTCTGGCAATACGCGGCCGGAATCCTGGAAGGATCCGATCTGATTCCCTTTCGGATCGAGGTAAAAGAATCCCATGGAAGGGAGTATCCGGTTTTCTCTTTTCAAGAAACGGCGGATATGGAAATCCTCTCCCGAGACCCCGACGGGATGTCGCTGGTTGGTCAGCGCGGTCGGGACATTTACTCTTCTGCTCCCGCGGTGGAGTTCGTCCTGTTACGCCATTTGGCGGAACGTGCCGGCTGTTCTTTTATGACCCCGCCCGGAAATGTCATTTATGCAGACAACCGTTTTTGCGCGGTTTTCCGGGGGCGGGAGGCGGCGGCGTTCGACTTGCGTATTCCCTTCCATGGAGAAAGACGCCGGGAGTGTATATCTGGTCAATATATTGCCGGGGATACGCTCAGACATTGGGGCGGAAGCAATGTGGATTGTGTTTTTCTGCTTCCGGAGGAAACAGAAGAAAAATGACCCCTTGCAGGATTATTCATCCTATTCTTGCAGATGATGTGCCGTAGCTGAAATTTACACAAACACGGATTTTCGTGGACCTCTTGCGGTGTCCTGCTTCCGTATTCAATTACTGATGCACGGGAGCGGAGATCACGCCGGACTCCCCCCTTTACTGATTCTGTGAAGAAGGGTCGGCAGCGGCTATTTCTTCCTCCGTTGGAGCAAAGGCGTCATCGAGTTCGGGCGTGTCGCCGTCTCCTTCGATGTCAACTGCTTCATGCGTGGAAATGGCCTGAAGGTTGGCGGCAGTTTCGGTCGCGGCGGGTTCTTCCTTTTTTCTCAGACGGTCATAATGCTTTTTGACCTTTTCCGCCACATCCATATAATTGACATTGGCCGCATAGATCTGTTTGAAGCATTCGAATGCCTTGTCATCCTTGCCCATGCGTTCATAAGCGGACCCGAGATAATAAATGGCGCGCATTTTCTGGACGTCCATGTAGGGCATTTCCTTGAGGGCCTCTTCGAACATGTCGATCGCCATGTCATACTGTTCCTTGATGGCGAAACAGCGTCCGATGTAAATCATTGACGCCAGTTTGCGCTGTGGATTGAGCTTGGCATGCTGGAACTCTTCCAAGGACCGGTCGATCATTTCGAGTTCAAAATAGAGAAGGGCGAGATCGTAGCGCACCTGAAGGTCATTGGGATAATTCTTGATACGGGCGAGACCGCACTGAATCTGATAATCCGTAACGGATTTGCGGGCTTCGTTCAATTCTTCAGGAGTCGGATTGGAAGTGGCGATCATCTCTTCGATATGCTCTTCGGCCAGAGCCACGTTGGAACGCTCGATGGCCTTGTCCACCACGAGGTCCAGAACTCCCTGCTTCTGGGCCAGTTTGTTGAAGGCGTCGATGGCCTTTTCATGCATGTTGACGCGCTGGTAGAAATCTCCGAGTTTGCGGTAGACTTCGATGGTGGCCTGACCCGCGGCCACGATCTGTTCGTAGCGGCGGATCATTTCCTTGATGTCTTCTTCGGAACGGATGATCCGGTCGCCGCGTTCGAGGTCGCTCATGTCCGGCAGATTGGTTCCATTGCCCTTGGTGGCGACTTTGCTCTTTTCCGCCGCGGCCGCGTTGGCTGCGTTCTGCGCCATGGTTGCGGTGGCCGCCGCCGCCCGGAGATTGGCCTGCGCCTTCAGGTCGTTCGGGCGCATGGAGACGATTTTCTGCCGGAGCTGAAGCACACGGTTGGCATTGCCTTCCAATTCCTGCAGGGCAATGAGTTCCTCAATGACTTTTTCATTGTTCGAGTCGCTTTCCAGAAAACGTTCCAGCGCATCGATGGCAATATAGGGAGTATCCAACGCAACAGCCACTTCATAAAGGAAATGCAGTCCTTCATTTGAGTAAAAAGCAGCCAAGGCATCTTCCGCAAGATTCAACGCTTCACGGGGATCTTTGGACAACGTCATTTTGCCTTTGAAGATTGACAATTTGGCTTTGGCCTGTCCGGTGATTTTCTGGAAACCGGAAAGCTGAAGCGATTTTTTGATTTCCGCCGAACGGAGAAGTTCACGGGCGTCCCAGAAACCGGGAACAGCCTTCACAAGATCCTTCAAGAGAGAAACGCCATAATCATAATTTTTTTTGCTGATTACATCGAGAGCCCGGGTGTACATATTGCGCATTCCGCCTGGAACATCACTAATACTTATTTTATCAATTGCCATAATGAAAAAAAACCTCCGAAACAGCGAAAATAATTTTGAAATTTAACAATATAGGTAGTATATATACAGCGCAAGTTCCATATTGTCAAGTTTTTTTACATGAGAATGAGTTAAAAAAATATGAAAAATAGTTATACTGTTTCCCCGTTTGCGGAAGATACGGTCTGTGCTCTTTGCACAGCTCCCGGCGGCGCGCTTGCCATCCTGCGTATTTCCGGGCCGGACGCTTTGAAAACAGGGAATGCCGTGTGGCGCGGAAAGTCTGTCCTTTCCCGCGGAAATGCGCGGAAAATGCTGTTGGGGAAGCTGTATTCCGATGATCCGGCGTCTCCCGGCGAACCCTGCCTTGCCGTCTTCATGCCCGGACCGAAAAGCTATACCGGCGAGGATACGGTGGAGCTCCATTCTCACGGCGGCGCTTTTGCCCCGAAACGTCTGCTGGAAACGGTCCTTGCCGCGGGAGTCCGGCTGGCCGAACCCGGAGAATTCACGAAGCGCGCGTTCCTCAACGGGAAAATGGATCTGACGCAGGCGGAAGCCGTGGCCGATCTGATTGCCGCAAAGTCGGAAAGCGCCGCGCATCTCGCGGAAAAACAGCTCTCCGGGCGGATCGGAAACAACATCCGGCAAGCGAGGGAAAGCCTGATTCATTTTTTGTCCGAGGTGGAGTCCCGCATGGACTTCCCCGAAGAGGAGCTGGATTGGATGTCCCCCTCCGAACTGACCGCCGGACTTCGAACTCTCGGAGACTCATTCCGGAAAATGCTGCAATCCGCGGAACACGGCGTTCTTCTGCGTGACGGTCTGAGGGTGGTCATTGCCGGACGTCCCAACGCCGGGAAGTCGAGCCTCCTGAATGCACTGCTGGGATTCGAGCGCGCCATTGTGACGGAAATCCCCGGTACCACGCGCGATACACTGGCGGAGTTCGTATCCCTCCGGGGCATCCCGGTCACGCTGACCGATACCGCCGGATTGCGGGAAGAGGCGGGGGATCCCATCGAGCAGCTGGGAATCCGTCGCAGCCGCGAGTCCGTGCGGACCGCGCAATTCATTTTCTGGGTTCTGGACGCCTCCACGCCCGAAGCGGCTGCCGATTCGGCGGAACATCTGAAAAGTCATTTCCCGCTTCCGGCGGACGCGATCGTTGTCTGGAACAAGACCGAGCTGGATACCTCTCCGCAAGATCTTCCGGCATTGCCCGGATTATCCGGCGTGCGTATTTCCGCATTGAAAGGGGAGGGACTCGATCTGCTGCTGGACCTTTTTGCCGAACGGGTCTGGAAGGGGAGCGATGTTTCGGAAAGCGAATGCGAGGTTTCCGCCCGTCATGCCGCGCTTCTTGAGGAGGCGCTGGCTTCCGTCGAACGTGCCGTGCCGGAGATCGGGGCCGAATCGTGGGAACTGGCGGCGGC
>CAYWZD010000025.1:0-19883 GCA_964462755.1 uncultured Victivallales bacterium
GATTGGCCTCGGCGCGCGGCTGGATCATCGAGGAGGATGTGGACCGCTTCGAAACGGAATGGAGAAAGCTTCTGTGCGGCGACATTCAATCGCTTCAGGCGGCTTACCGCACTCGCGAAAACGGAAAAATACGGTATTATGTGATGCGGGCGCGCCGTCGTGTATCCGATGGAATTTCCTCCCATGCGCTCGAACTTTTCGGAATCATTCAGGATGTGACCGATTATCAGGACATTGTCCACAGCTACGAGGATGCGAACACCCTGCTGAATACCATTCTGGAAAACTTCCCGAATCCGGTGCTTCTGAAGGACCCCGAAAACGAATTCAGATATGTACTCGCGAACCAGGGGTTCTGCTCTCTCCTCGGGAAGAATTCGGAGGAGGTGCTCGGAAAAACCGACTTCGATCTGTTCCCGAGAAGCGAAGACGCCGAGCGGTTCCATTTCAACGATAAGGAAACGATGAGGTTGAACGGCGTTCAGTATTACGAAGACCATTTCCTTGATCCGGAAGGAACTTTCCGTGACCTCCTGATGAGCAAAATCAGCATCCGCCGGTCGGATGGCAGTCGTCTTCTGGTTGCCATCGGCACCGATGTCACCGAATTGAAAAACGTCCAGCGTGAACGGGAGAAGGTCATCGGCGACCTGACGAGTTACATCGAGTGTGAGCGGAGCCTGAATCTTTGCCTTCAGAACATTACCCTTCAGCCGGACTTTGAACAGTCGATCCATTTTCTCCTGCGCGAAATCGGCGAAACCGCGGGAGCTGACCGGTGTTATGTTTTCCTGCTTTCCGAGGACGGCATGTCGGTTTCGAACACGCATGAATGGGTCGCGCCGGGAATCCTTCCTCAGATCGACAGCCTCCAGAACCTGAAAGTCAGCGACTTTGCCGGATACCATGAACGCCTCTTGCGGAAAGAGTATCTCGCGTTTGAAGACCTCAATCTGCCCCAGCCGGAGGATTTGCAGGCTTCTGTTGCATTCCTGAAGCAGCAGCAGATTCGCTCCGCCCTTCTGGTCGGGATCTGGGACAAGGAAAATATCTGTGGACTGATCGGTGTCGACTTCGTCCGGAAAAAACGTTCCTTCAAGGAGTGCGACATCCACATTCTGAAAAATGCGGCCAGTCTGTTCCTGCTGGCCCGGGAGAGAAACTCCCAGATGAACGCTCTGGCCGACAGTGTTTCCCTGCAGCGTCAGGTTTTCGAGAGCATTTCCATCCCGATCCTTCTGCTGGACAAGGATTTCAATATCGTGAAATCCAATTCCGCACTGGATGCGTTCTCTGAAAAATACGGCTCCGGTCTTCATTGCGGGAAATGTTATCAGCAGTATTGCAGCTGTCAGGATCAGCCGGGGAACTGTCCGGGGCATCTCGCTTATTCCACCGGGAAACCCTATACGGTGGAACGCAAAATCAAGGATCGCAGAATTCTCATCAGCGCCCAGCCCATTTTTGACCGCGGCGGGAACATCATTTATGTTCTGGAATCCGGATTTGACATTACCGATCTCAGGATGCAGCAGGAAAAACTCCGCAAGCACAATGAACAGATGAATGCCTATCTCCAGCAGGATGTGACGGTCAACGCATGTCTGGAGATGCTGGCTCTCAACTCTGATTTCCGCTTCGTCCTCAATGAAATCCTGCGGCGTATCGGACAGCAGCTGCAAGCGGGCAGCTGTGAGGTTTTCCGCCACGATCCGGAGAAAGCGCTGCTTCTGCCGGAAGGATACTGGTCTCCGCAGGAAAATGGCGACAACGGCTCCTGTTCTCGTCTGGAAGCTCTTTCGGAACGGGATTATCCGGAGAATTTCCGCAGACTCAAAAATCGCGAAATGATAACGGTCAATCTGAATGAAGAAGGAAACAATGATCCGGAACTGAACAAAATCAAGACCTATCTGGAGAGACGCGGAATGCAGTCAACCTGCTGCGTCAGCATCGGATTCCGGGGCAATTTCTGGGGATATATTGAAGTTGAATTCGATAGGTCCGGAAAGTCCTTTGACGAGGCAGAGGTCCGCCTGATATTCGCGACGGTGCGGATTATCGAAATCCTTCTGGAACGGGAATCGGAACGCATCAAACTGACCCGCAGTGAAAATGAGAAGAATATGATATGGGAACTGATGACGGTTCCTCTCGTCCTTTTCAGCGCGGACCGCAGACCCATGCGTGTCAATCCTGCCGCGGAAAGACTGACCGGCTTGAGTGCCACGCGCATTCTGGAACAACCCTGCAGTATGAGTTTCTGTATGGGCGGCCTTCCGGAAGACAAATGTCCTTTGTCCATGACACTGCGGGAAAAGAAACCCCAGCAAATGGAATGCCGAATTCACGGACGCGATTTCCGGGTCATGACTCTGCCGGTCTTCGAAGGCAAGGAAGTGGTCAGTGTTCTTCAGATTTACATCGACATCACGGAGAACAACGAGAACAAGCGCAAATTGATGCGCGCCATCGAAGCCGCCCAGGCGGCGGATCGCGCGAAAAGCAATTTCCTTGCCACGATGAGTCATGAAATCCGCACTCCGTTGAATGCCGTCATCGGATTCAGTGAACTGCTTCAGAACGGGGATATATCCGAAAAGGAACATGTCGAATATCTTCAGGCGATCAACTTTGCCGGAAACACCCTCCTTCAGCTGATCAACGACATTCTGGATCTTTCCAAGCTTGACGCGGGCCGGATGAATATTGTCGCGCAGAAGGACGATCTGAAGAAACTCTGCGAGGAACTGCTCCTGATGTTCTCTCTGAGGGCCAAGGAAAAGGGAATCGACATGAAGCTGTCTTGTCCGGAATCCCTGCCGCTTCTTTACATCTGTGTCCAGCGTCTGCGTCAGGTTTTGCTGAATCTGGTCGGGAACGCGGTCAAGTTCACTCCTTTCGGGCGGATCACCATCACCGTGACATTCGAAAAGGAGGATGAATCTTTTGGATTGCTGAAGATCGAAATCCGGGACACCGGCGTAGGAATCAGCGATGAACACAAGGGGCGGATTTTCGAGTCGTTCTTCCAGGAGGATACGGTTCGCGGCGCCCATGAAGGGACCGGTCTGGGATTGGCCATCTCCAAACGGCTGGTCGAACATATGGGGGGCAGCCTGGGGTTTGAAAGCAAGCTTGGTTCCGGCACCTGTTTCACGATCACTTTGCGGAGAATCCGTTATGAGTCGCGCGAACTGCCGGGGCTTTCCGGGGCTTCGGCGGGTTCGGCCGCTGAAAATATGTCCGCCGGGAATCCGGAGCGGAGAAAAATCCTGCTGGTCGACGATGTCGCGATGAATCTGCGGGTTCTGACTGCGATGCTTCGCCAGTGCAATACGGATGTTGTTACGGCTTCGTCCGGCCCTCAGGCGCTGGAGGTGCTGAAGTCATTCCAGCCCGATTTGATCCTGACCGACATGTGGATGCCGGAAATGAACGGATCGGAACTGGCGTCCAAAGTTCGTGCCATCCCTCATTTTGCAGACACGATGATCGTCGCGGTGACCGCCGACACCGAAACGGACGGGAATTTCTCCATGGATCCGTTCAACGCCATCCTGCTGAAGCCTGTTTCCATGGGGAAACTCGACAATCTCTTCCAGCTGATCGACCGCGGGGAACTCGACGCCTGCAACCATGTCACTCTCTGACGTCATCCCCGTCCGGTATTGCGTCAGTGAACCATTTTCGTTTCTGTAAAGTGTCATGCAATACTCCCAGTATTGCCGAGGTCCAGCCGCGAAGGCTGGTCGTGCGGAGCACGAAATCCCCCGCCCGGTCGCGGACGCAACCTCACGGGAGCGGCGGCTCTCGCTCCTTCGTCGCTCGCCCGTCTGCTGGGGACCCGCCGCCGCAAAGACAAAGTGCATGAGGACTCCGCGTCCTCAAACTCCGCGGCAGGAAAAATTTCCCTGCACCCCGGCAAACGAGTTTGCCGTCTTTGAAAATTCCGACTGACGCCATATGCCCGGAGCGAGGCGGAAACAATAATCCGCAATCTTTCTCTTGCAAATTGAGAAAAAGGTGTTAGGTTAAAGTGTTATCAAAAATTGAAAGTGTTATTTTTCTGGTGATTCATGAAGTCTCCCATATATGGAAAGGTATTCACTCCGCAATGCCGGATGGTGGCCCGTGACCTGATCCGGAGAATCCGGAACGGCGAGTTCGGTTCAGAAAAACGGATGGACAGCATCCGCGAGATCGTCGGACGGTATCGCGTCGGATATCAGGTGGCGGTTTCCGCCCTCCGCATTCTGAGTAACGAGAACTACGTCTTCAAGGTGCATGGCAGCGGCACGTATGTCAATCCGGACCTGCGCCCCGGCCTTTTTTACCGTCTGAGCATCTTTTTCAATGTTACGAATCCGTTGTCTCTCGGGGACGAATTGCATGATGCTTTCGTTTACGCCAAAAACAATGGTTTTCATCTGCTTCTTGCGTCCAATTTCGAGGAAGACTTCACGCTCGAGGATTACCTGAAGAGCAAGGAGGATATCGATGGCATCGCGATTTACGGGGAAGTGGACGAGACACTCTTGAAATATCCGAAATCCCGCCATGTCGAATATGTGGTCTGCGGAAATTACGACATTGATCCGGCCCATCCTCAGGTAACGCTGGATGTCCGGACGTTATACCGGAAAATGCTGGCGGCGGCGTTGCGGAAGAATTCCTTCCGGCGGATGGCCGTCCTGATGGATTTGCCTCTGTTCCCGGCCAACCGCGAGGCTTTGGAGGGAATCCGGGAGGCTTTCCGGGACGCCGGACATGAACTGCCGGAAACGTGGATCGTCGAGGCGGCCGGGGATGGGTATGACGGAATCGCGAGAATCATGAAAATGCATCCGGAAGCCATTGTCCTGCGCGGGGACAATCACGTTCACGGTTTCCTTCGATATTTTCAGAATCGTTCCGCTTCCGGCCATCCCGCGGTGCTGGCGGTGGAATCCGTGGCGGTGAAACTTCGGGCGGGCGGATATCCGAATGTCCTTGAACTCAAACCCGGCCGTTACAAGAACATTTTTCTGAATTCGGTGGAGTATCTGATTCGTGATCTCCGCGGGAAAGAGAAACAGCGGATCATGACAAAAAATATTGGCGGGAAACCGTCTTCGGGAACTCAACGCGGAGCGGTGTCTGCGCAACATAGAGAGAAAGGGACTTTTCAATGAGAGAGCTTTATCGTGATTTTCTGAAAGAGGTGCAGGGGGAGCGGCTGATGCGGCATACCGCCGATCTCTGGAAATGTGAACTCGGCCAGACATACAAGGATTATCACAAGGCCGCGGAATATGTATATGATCTGCTGAAGAAGGAAGGCATTCCGAATGCCGAACTTCTTTATTATCCGGCGGATGGAAAAACAACATACAATGATATTCAGATGCCCCTTGCCTGGGATGCGACTGTCGGGCGGCTGACCTTCCTTTCTCCAATCGACACGCCGCCCCGGCCTTCCTTTGAAAAAGATGCGGACAGCCTCACTCAGATCGATTTCCAGCTTCATCCGTTTCATCTGATCAAAGGTTCCGTGGCGACGCCTCCGGGCGGCCTCGTCGTCAAAATCATCACGGAAACGCAGTTTCTTGCCGGTGAGGACCCGAAAGGTGCGCTGGTGATGCTGGACCCCTTTACCCTTCCGCGCGCCGAAGTGCTCGTTCCGATTCTGGATTGTGGCGGACTGGGTGTGATTACCGATAAAAACGGGAACCGTTACGAGCATCCGGACTGCATGTCCTGGGTGAACGCCGGAACCGAGGATAGCGCATGGCATGTGTTGGCCGGCCATCGCGATTTCATTTCCTTCAGCGTGCCGCCGGCTGCGGGCGACCGGATCAGAAGCATGGCGTCGCACCGGGAGCTGAAGGCTCTCGTGGAATGTGACGGTCGCCGCTATGAAGGGAAACTTCCCGCTGTCACTGCCCTGATTCCGGGGCGGCGCAAGGAGGAGGTCTGGATATATGCCCACATGTATGAACCGTTGAGCAGCGACGACCCCACCGGAGTTGTCGCCGGAATTGAAACGGCGCGTCTGATGATGCGGAAGGGGGTGCCGGAATTTTCGGTCCGTCTGCTGTTCGCCATGGAGCTGTACGGGTATATGGCTTATATTGCGGAACGGGGGAGTTTTCTGAGAAACGAAGTCATCGGAGGCTGCAATTACGATTCTCTCGCGTCCGTGCGGACCCAAAAAATATCGAACATTTATACAGCCGGGCGCGGCTCGCCTTTCTACGGCAACTGGCTCGCCGGCCAACTGTCCGCGGAACTGGAGAATGAACCGGATGCCCTCCGCTGGATCATGAAGGGACCGGCCTATTTCGATGACGATTCCTTCAGCGATCCGACCATCGGAATTCCGGCAATCTGGCCGATCGGGGATTTCGGCGACAATCACCATTCCTCTGTTCAGACCATGGATTTTCTGGACGAATCCGTATTGGTCCGGGGAACCGCCTTCAATGCCGCTTTCATGCAGGCCCTCGCCAATCCGAAGGAAGAATATCTGACCCTCGCGTTGGAACAGGCGGCAAGGTCTCTTCGCAAGACCCTTGCGGAGATCAAGGCAAATCCTCTCGGACTGGATGTGGAACGTTTCGCCCACATGTATGAGGTGGAAAGACGCCATCTGGCCGACTTCAGGCGCGGTCTGCCGGCAGAACCTGTGGAGGAAATCCTTGCCCGTTTCGATGCGGAGTACCGGGATCTTTCCGCCGGGCTTTCCGCGGAACCGCAATCATCCTCCCGGTGGCGGAAATATGCCGCTGGAATCGTGATGAAAAGGAGTGTCCCGGGATTTCCGCATAACCTTGTCCGGGTTCCTCCCGACAAGAAGATTTCCCTTCCGAACGCCGTGATTTACGGTCCCTTCTCCAATGTCCTTGCCAATATGGATGGCGTGAAAGATGTTGCCGCTCTCATTCGCGAGGCGGAATACGAACGGAATTCCAGACTCTCCGAAAAAGACGTGAAGAAATATGTCGACTCCTTGAATTTCCTGTCGGATTACGGGTATCTGGAGGTGAAAAACCGTCCGGAAATCACGGAGGAGGAGATCGTCGCCGCCCTGCGCAATCTTGGAATCAGGGAAGGGGACCTGCTTCTGGTGCATGCGGCGACCTCCCGCTGCGGTTATGTCCGGGGCGGGGCGGAGACCGTCCTTTCCGCGATCCGGAAGGCGGTCGGGAAAACGGGGACCGCTCTTTTTGCGACTTTCACGCGTCCTTATATTTATCTGGGCGGCCTGAACAAGGGATGGAATTACCGTCCGTTCGACCCGTCCTCCATTTCCCAGATATGGACGGGGAACGTCCCGAAAACCCTTCTGGAAAAGTGCCCGGATGTCTTGCGGAGCCGTCATATCACCCATTCCTGGGCGGGATTCGGCCCGGCCGCCGGAGATTGTCTGAACGCACATGGCGCATACGCTCCTCCGGCTTCCCTTGACTCTCCGATGGGGAAAGTTCTCGAGCGCGGAGGGAAAGTCCTTCATTTCGGGTCCGGCATCGGCTCCACGACCTTTCTCCACTATCTTGAGGACCATTGCAACGCGCCGTTCCTCGATACCGCCGTCTGCCGGGTGAAAAATCCGGACGGCACGCTGAAGACCGTCTCGATCGAAAAGCATCTGCCGGGACATCGCGACTTCTACCGGGAGGACGCGGAGAAATGCAAGTTCTTCCGGAGGGCGGTGGAGCGCGGACTGGAAATTCGTTCGGTGCCGCTGGGGCTGGGCGAACTCAAACTTCTGGAAACGGAACCTCTCTTTGCTTTGGGAATTCAGTTGATCAAGGAGGATCCGCGTGTGCTGCTCTGCGATGAGCCGGCGTGCCTTTTCTGTCGCCGTTTCCAATAAGAAAGTTTGTGTCGCGAACACGTTGAATTATCGAATAGGAACGAGGAGAAAGACGAATGAAGAAAGTCACACTGGAGGCGGCCTACGCTTCCAAAGTCAAAATGGACGCGAAAATGGGCGGGAGCGAATGGAAGAAGGCTGTCGTTTACCCGCTGGAATTGGTCAGCACGAAGGGGCCCGGCTGGACGAAGGAAAAAATCCGGAATGTCGGCGATACGCTGCATGAAAAAGGAAATGTCCGGCTGCTCTGGAACCGGGAAGCGCTCTATGTCGGCGTCGACATGGAGGACTCCGATGTTTTCAACGACGGGACTCAGGATCAGACCCATCTTTATACCATGGGCGACACGGTCGAGGTTTTTATCAAACCCGAAAACGATAATTATTACTGGGAACTGTACGGCACCCCCAACCGTCTGCGCACGGTTTTCTTTTATCCGAGCCGGGGACGTCTCTTCGTGCCGAGCGTGGCCCGTTGTCCTGTGGACATCTCTGTGGACGCCTGGGTCGACGGAACGCTGAACGACTGGCGGAGCCGCGACAAAGGCTGGAAGATGCTCATGAAGATTCCCGCCTCGATGATGGAACAGTATGGATGCCCTCTCTCGAATGAAGGCAAGTGGACGATTTTCGTGGCGCGTCAGAACTATTCGGCTTATCTGCCGCTGAAGGAGCTTTCCTCTTGTCCGGCCATGCCGAAACCGGATTTTCACTTATATGAGAATTACGCGCGTCTTCAGCTGAACGGAGCGAAGTAAGAATTCCGCTTCATTCCATGCGCATGAATCCATATTTTTCAACGTCATGGAATGAACCGGATTCCGCTATCCAGTCAGGAATAATCAAGAGCCTTTAACAAAGGGCGGGTTCGGGGGGGGGAGCCATGCCCGATTCATTCCTGTCTAATATAATCCCGGAATACGGGCTATTATATTTTTTGAGAAACAAAGATACAAAAATGTAGCTTTTTGTTCCTGGTATACAAAAATGTAATAAAAAAACCTCACAGCATCTCTCCTCCTCCATCTGGAATCAACATCTTTCTCTTCAAAAAAGCCTCATTTTCTGCCTTTCTGAGCAATATGGAAAAAGTTGGCACGCATTTTGCTATAGTTCATTCATGTTTACGGAACGCCACTCAACAAACAGAAAGGAACCGTCAACGTGAAGCTGATCATCGCTTATATTCAGCCGGACCGCTTGAACGCGGTAAAGCAGGAACTCTACAGCCGGAAGGTCTTCAAGATCTCCGTCAGCAACGCACTGGGGTGCGGACAGCAGATGGGGTATGTGGAAGAATACCGCGGAGCCATCCGGGAAGTCAATCTTCTGAAAAAGGTGCGTCTTGCCATCGGCGTGAACGACGAATTTGTGGAAACCACGATCGAAGGCATCATCGCCGGAGCCAGAACGGGCTATATCGGAGACGGAAAGATCTTCGTGCTTCCGATGGAAGAGTGCATCCGTATCCGGACCGGGGAACGCGGGCCGGAAGCGATCGGTTGAAGGACTGCCGCTGAATTCAAAAGAACATAGAAAGGAATCAAAATGAAGAAGATGTTGTTTTGCTTGTCGGCCGCACTCATCCTGGCCGGAATGAATGGATACGGAGCGGAAGCGGCAGCCGCCCCGAGTGCGGCGGAAGTCGCCGCCAATGCCCTTTTCTCAGTGAATAACCTTTGGGTGATGATCGGCGCCGCGCTCGTTTTCATCATGCATCTGGGCTTCGCCTGCGTGGAGTCCGGACTGTCCCGCGCTAAAAACTGCACGAACATTCTGTTCAAGAATACGCTGACGCCCGCCATCGGGTTTCTGTCCTACGCCCTCTGCGGTTTCGCCATCATGTTTCCCGGCGAGACCCACTGGCTGGTCGGACATGTTTTCGGGTTTGTCGGGTTTGGTCTCCATGAACCCGCGGGACCGGCCATTGCCTACAAAAACGGAACCATCACCTACTGGACGGACTTCTTCTTCCAGGGGATGTTCGCCGCGACGGCCGCCACGATCGTTTCCGGCGCTGTCGCCGAACGTGTCAAGCTGGACGCCTATCTGATTTTCACCGCAGTCTACATTGCCGTGGTGTATCCCGTTCTCGGCTCCTGGGGCTGGGGCGGCGGCTGGCTGGACGGACTCAAATTCCATGACTTCGCCGGTTCCACGTTTGTGCACAGCATCGGCGGCTGGGGCGCTCTGGCCGGCGTCATCCTGCTTGGTCCCCGTATCGGGAAGTATGTCGACGGCAAGGCAATGCCGATCCTCGGACACAACATGTCCCTGGTTACGATCGGCGCTTTCCTCCTCTGGTTCGGATGGTTCGGATTCAACGGCGCTTCCGCTTTGAGCGCGAACCCCGAGACGGTTTCCTCCGTTCTGGTGAACACCATGCTTGCGGCGTCCGCGGCCATCGTCAGCTCCCTGATCTGCAGCAAGATCGTTCTCCGCAAACCGGACCTTTCCATGTGCCTGAACGGATGTCTCGCCGGACTGGTGGCCATTACGGCGGGGGCGGACTGCGTTTCGGCGTCTTCCTCGATCATCATCGGTCTGCTGGGCGGTGTGCTGGTGGTGTTCAGCGTGCTCTTCTTCGATAAGGTTCTGCTGGACGACCCCGTGGGCGCCCTGTCGGTCCACCTTGTCTGCGGTATCTTCGGCACGCTGGCCGTCGGGATTTTCTCCCCGTCGTATTCCTTCCTTCCGCAGCTGATCGGTGTGGTCAGTGTCGGCGCGACTTCCTTTGCCTCCGCTTTCGGCATCTTCTTCGTGCTGAAGAAGACGATGGGGCTCCGCGTGACCGAAAAGGAAGAACTGCGCGGTCTCGACATCAGCGAGCACGGCGCGGAAGCATATTCCGGATTCCAGATCTTTACGAACATGTGAACCCGGTTTCCTAACTTTCGGTTTGCCTCACAACCCCGGAATTCGTTCCGGGGTTTTTTGTCGGCTTCCGGCAGTTTGTCCGGAGGCTTTCGTGTCTTTGTCTTCATTATTTCATTTCCACGATTGAAAAAGGAAGGGATTCCTCTATATTGATGTGATCCGCATGAAATGACAGAAAAGGGAGGAATCGGGATGAAGTCGCTGATGAAAAAACTGTGGATTTTCTTTGTGCCGGTCAGTCTGCTGCTGACAGCCGGGTGTGCGGCCGACCGGGAGGATGACTGTCACGATAAGGTCACTCAGGTTGCGACAATCAATTCGCTGCTGGCCGGGGTGTACGACGGTTCCATGAGCCTTGGCGAATTGAAGAAACACGGCGACTTCGGGATCGGCACGTTCGACCGTATGGATGGCGAACTTCTTCTGGCGGACGGAACGGTTTATCAGGTCAGGGCGGATGGCAAGGTGTATTTGCCGCCGGATTCGACGACGACTCCTTTCGCATCGGTCTGCTTCTTTCAGACCGACCGCATGGAGGAGGTCCGGAAGCCGCTGGATTTTCCCGCTTTGTGCGCGTTCATCGACCGGATGTCCCCCAACCGGAATCTTTTTGCGGCGATCCGCATCCGGGGAAAATTCTCCGCCGTAAAGACTCGCTCGGTTCCGGTCCAGAGCCGGCCTTACAAGTCGCTTTCCGAGGTTACGAAGACACAGCCGGAATTCGAACTGGGGACGGTTTCCGGCACTGTGATCGGATATCGTCTGCCGCAATATGTGAAGGGCGTCAATGTGCCGGGGTATCATCTGCACTTTCTCTCCGCCGACGGACAGCGTGGCGGGCACATTCTGAATTTCCGGCTGGAAAGCGGAACGGTCGAAGTCGACGAACTCAACCGATTCTACATGATTCTTCCAAAACTGTCGGATGACTTCGGAAAAGCCGATCTGGGCAGGGACCGTTCGAAGGAGCTCAAGCAGGTGGAATGTTCCGTTTCGAAATGATTCCGCAGATGCCTTGCTGTCTGTTTTCCTTCAGAACGCCGAGTGCATTTTCTTTTCGACTTCGGCAATGGAGTCGAGCATTTTTTTCATGGAGCCGGATTGCTCTGCCGGGACATAACCGAAAAATTCTTTGAGCTTGGCGCAGGGGTATTCCGAGCATTCGGAACAGATTTTCACCCCTTTGGCGACGGCGCACGGATGGATCGGACAAGAATGTTCGCAATGATAGCATTTGCGTCCGCCCTCGGTCATGCACCCGTCGCAGGCGATCAGTTCGGCCTTGATGTCTTCGCAATGATAGCGTTTCCGCCAGTCGGCGGCGACCATCTCCAGTTTTTCGGCGCTGTTTTCCTGGGTTGCCCGGTAGGCGTCGCAACGGCTGCAGACAAGTCCGCACGGAGAAATATTGATTTGCATAAGGCCCTCCTTCAAGGTGAAATTCCACGGAGTCCGTCATCCCGGCGGACATCCGCATCTGTTTCTTTTCACTATACCTTCCGTGTTGGAAAAAGCAAATGGCTTTTGGAACTCCCGTCCGGCTGGAAACCGGAAAAAAGATGAATTATTTTCTCCGATGACTTGAAACCCGGAAGAACGGCTATATTGTAAAGAAAACAAAATGTAGGTACTTTTATGGCGACTCAGAAAAAAACGAAAGAATCCGACGGCACCGTCCGCTACAAGCACCAGCGGCTCCGGGATTATCTTCTGAACAATATTCGTGACGGAATCTATAAACCGGGCGAAAAAATAGAGACGGAACAAGTCCTTTGCGAGAAATTCAATGTTTCGAGAAATACGGTCCGGCAGGCGGTCCGGGAGCTGGAAAATACGGGATGTTTCCGCCGGACCCGCGGAAGCGGAACGTATGTCATGCAGAAATGTACTGACAATATCAAGCGGATTGCCTTTCTGGTCTATGACACGGCTTATGTGAACTATTCCATTACGATGGATGTATTGCGCGGAATCGACTCGGTTCTCAGGGAACGCGGATACGGCATCGACATTCTGGAGGTCCGGAACGGATTCTCAAAAGAACAGATTGCCGGGTTTGCCCGGAAATACGCGGGGATTCTCGTGGGCGCATACCAGATTTCCCTGGAGGCGCTGGTATGGCTGGAAGAGACTTCTCTTCCATGCGTAATGGTCAAGAATTTTCCGGAGGAACGGCGCGACTCCGCCTTCCGCATCGACTTCGAGGCGGGCGGATTTTTTCTGGCGAAACATCTGATCGGGACCGGACGCGGGAACTTCGCCCTGGTGTATCCGGGCGAGGAAATTGCGATTTCAAGGGATTTTCGCGCCGGGGTTCAGCGGGCGTGTCTGGAATACGGCGCCCGGCTCAAGGCGGAAAATATCTTTTACTCGTCCTATTCTGAAACCGCCTCCGCGCCGGAAGTCGCGCGGCGTCTGGCCTCCATGCGGGAGCGTCCCGACGCCGTGATTTGCGCGACGGATGACTTCGCTTGCGAACTTTGTCTTCAGCTTGCGAAAAACAACCTGAAAGTGCCGAAGGATATCGCGGTTTCCGGATGCAACAATTCGAAGTTGTCACGCTATCTGAATCCTCCTCTGACGACTTTGGAACTGCCCGGATTCGAGCTGGGAAAAGCGGCCGCGGAGGCGGTCGCTTCCGGCAGCGGGCAAAAGAGTATTGTGTTAAAGCCCACACTGGTCGTCCGGGAGTCCACGGCCGGGAATACAAAATAGAAACAGAAGCGGTCCAGAATGCTTTTTCCCCTCGAAAATGAGTCGGTCCGGATTGAACTTTGCGAAAATGCGTCTTTTCTCCGGGTGATCCACCGGAGTTCCGGAACTGTTTTTGAAACCCGGAACATTGCCACGCTTCTTTACGGGAAAAGTTATTTCCACGATATTTCGGACCATGCCGAAGCCCGGGTCTGCCGGGAAGCGGATTCTCTTGTAATCCGTTTTCAGCATTTCTCCTATTGGGCCCGTTTCAAGGGCAACCAATATTTCAAGCCGGAAAATGGACCGGATCTGCGTTTTGCTTTCCGGATTGCGCTGCGTGACGACGAGGTTTCCTTCACGACGGATTCCATCGACGGCATCGGCGAGGAACTGCTGGATGTAACCTTTCCGAACGGATTGTTCCGCTGGAAGACCGCGGAGCCGGGGTGTCTGGTTATTCCGGACGGATATGGCACCGTGATCCGTTTCCCGGATTCAGGTGCCGTCGAATTCAATCCGGGAACGTCGTATCTTCCCGTTTACGGACTTCTTCGTCCGGACAAGGCGGGCTTTGCTGTATATATAAAGGATATCACGACGCATACGGCGGAAATCCGGATCAATTCCGAACCGGGGGAGGGGACGGCGAATTCATCTTTCGAGTTCGAAAAACAGTTGGCCAACGAGCCGTGCACTCTGGTAATGAAGCTGTTTGCGCCCGGCGCCGACTATATCACTCTGGCGAAATGGTATCGTTCAGTGGTGAAACGGGAAAAACGGTTCGTGTCGCTGGCGGAAAAGATCGAGGCGAACCCCGAAGTGGAAAAACTGGTCGGTTCGGTGATCTGGAAACATGATGTCTATGCGCAGAAGACGCTCCCGCTCGGCGTGGAAAAAACATACAGCTTGTATGTTCCGACTCCGGCGATGGCGCAAGTTGAGGGGAAAATCCGCAACTGGAGCGTCTACGAGGTTTTCAGAACGGCGCACGAACGGGGATTCGACCGGGTCTGTGTTTATAACACCGGCTGGAACCGATACGGCTTCGACAGCGGATATCCGACCCGGCTTCCTCCGAATCCGGAGCGCGGAACCGAACAGGAACAGAAAGAAGCCGCGGAATACGCCCGTTCTCTTTCGGACGGTTTCATCTATTCGGTTCATGATAACTATATCGACGTCTACCCGAACAGTCCCGAATTTTCCCGTGAAAAACTGTTTCACACGGAAGATGGAATGCCCGTCAAGGGTGGAATCTGGCGTGGCGGGCGCTGCTGGCTCCTCTGCACGACCCATGGGGTGGAATATGCGAAACGCGATCTCCCGCGGATCGCGGAGATTTTCGGGCGCGGCTCCATCTATCTGGATGTTCTGGCGACTCAGCTGCGCCGCTGTCATCATCCGGATCATCCGCTTTCCCGCCGGGGAGATCTGGAAAACCGCCGTGAACTGCTCCGTCTGGCGAAAAAATATCTCGGTTCCGTCGCCAGTGAATACTGGCCGTCGGATTCCATGGCCGATGTCGCCGATCTGGGCGCGTTTACCGCGATCGGTTGCCGTTTTCCTTCCATGCGGCGGGTCGATTTCATTCCGCTGTGGCAACTGGTCTATCACGATTCTGTGCTTGGATACACCGGGGAAGGCATGTGCGGCGTCTGTGGCGGAGACTATGTGGCGTATTCGGCCCTGTATGGGCTCCTGCCCACTCAACTGGATTCGAACGGACTCCTGTTTACCAGACGTCTCCGCAACGCCTATCGTTCGGAAATGCTTTCCCATCGATTCCCGGACCTTGATGACCCCTCGTTCGCGGAAACCCTGTTCTCCGACGGAACCAAAGTCGCGGCCAACTTCGGCGACCGGGAAAAAGAGGTCGACGGACACCGTATCGCCCCGCATGATTTCCTTATTTATGAGGCTGAAAAATGACGAAGCTGTATTTTGATGAACTGTCTTTGAAAGGCCCGCGGATCGGAGCTCCGAATCCATTTCCCGCGCTCCGGCGTTCGCTGGAATCGAAAATCTCGTGGCGGACCGACGAGTCCGACTGCCTTTTCATGGAATACGGTGTCATGGATACCCAGATGCCTTACACCATGATCGATTCCTATGCGGGCGCGGCGGAACTCCAGACATTTCAAACCGTTGTGCTGGAAAATGAATTCCTGAAAGCGGAGTTCATCCCGGCTCTCGGCGGACGCCTCTGGAGTCTGTATGACAAGGAAGCCGGGCGGGATCTGGTCTATCGGAATTCGGAACTCCGGATCGGCAATCTTGCCATTCGAAACGCCTGGTTCGCCGGAGGGATCGAGTGGAATTTCGGGCGTCGCGGTCATGATGCGCTTACATGTCTACCGCTGTTTACGGCCGTTACGAAGGACGACGACGGCAACCCCGTTCTCCGCATGTATGAATACAGCCGCGACCGCAACGCCACGCGCCAGATGGACTTTTCCCTTCCGCCGGGTTCGAAATACCTTTTCGCCAGAATGCGGATCGTCAATCCGAACCGGTATGTGATTCCGATGTACTGGTGGAGCAATATTGCGGTGGCGGAGACTCCGGGCGAACGGATCATCGTTCCCGCCTCAAGCACTTTTTCCAATACGTATGTGAGCGAGGCCGAACACAGCATGTGCAAAGTTCCGCTTCCGTTCAACGAGGGAATCGACTGCACGTATCCTGTGAACCACTGGAGCGTCAAGGACCATTTCTTCAATATTCCGGAAAACGAACGCAAATTTGAACTCGCGGTTTTCGAGGATGGATACGGTCTGGCCTACTGTTCCACGGCGCGCCTCAAGGGACGCAAGCTTTTCGTATGGGGACAATGTCCCGGAGGACAGCACTGGCAGCAGCGTCTCGCGCCCGCCGGAAACTATCTCGAAATTCAGGGCGGTCTGGCGCATTCCCAGCTGGAGCATCTGCCCATGCCGCCCCTGACCGCGTGGGAATGGCTCGAAGCCTACGGCGCGGTCAAGGTGGATTATAAAGACATCGCGGGTGAGTGGAATCATGCGGACGATACCGCGAAAAAAGCCCTTCCGCCGCAAGCCTTCTTCGATGCCGAATTTGCGAAAAACAAGTTCGTGAAGAAGCCCGCCGATCTGATTTCCAAGGGGTTTGGCTGGGGCGCTCTCGAAAACCGGAGACGTCTCAAGGAGGGACTCGGACCGTTGTCCGGGCACCTTGATTTCGGAGTTCCGGGCGACGAACAGGCGCCATGGCTGGAACTCCTCGAAACCAGCTCCATGCCGGAGGCCGAACCCGTTTCCTTCATGGTGCAGGACGAGTGGTTCGAACGTCTGAAGAAGGCCGAACCGTCGAAGGCGGTCTGCTATCATCTGGCTGTCAACTGGTATTTCAGGGAGGACTATGAACGTGCCCTGAAGCTGGCGGACGGCTCCGATGCATGGTCGCTTCATTTGAAAGGCAATATTCTGAGGGCATCGGGCAGAGTGAAGGAAAGTGTTCCGGTATTTGCGGAAGCTCTCCGGCTGAACCGGGCGCTGACCGTGGAGGTTTTCAAAGTCATGCTGGAAAGCGGAGAATACCGGACATTGCTGGATTCTTTTGAGGGCGCCGATCCCGTTCCCATGGCGCGATTCCTGAAAGCCTCGGCTCTGGCACATCTGGGCGAACTGGACGATGCGCAGAGCATTCTTGAGAATATGGAGGCTCCGCCCGACATCCGCGAGGGGGAAATTTCTCTTTCCGATCTCTATATATACATTCAATGTGAACGGGCGCGTCGGAACGGGACGGTTTTGAAACCGGAAGAGGTGGAGGTTCCTTTCCGCTTTGATTTCCGCATGAAGCAGGCGAAAAAGACTGAATAACTTGTCGACGATCGTTTCAGGCCCCGCCAACGGTTTCTGATAATGAGAGGAAGGGGAAGGAAAAAAACTTTGTAAAAAAATTTTTTCTCTTCCCCCCGTGTCTCATCCATTCGCGGGCAAGCCCCTTGAATGGCTCTCTATTCTCCCACAGGATCATTTCACCATATTCAGATTGGCTGAACGTTCAAATGGCCGGCCCTTGAAATACCGGCGCCTGAATTATCGGTTCCATGACAGTCTGAAGATATTCCAGATATTTTCCACGCACGGAACGGACGTACCCGGCGGAAGCGGACTGGGCGATCGCTTTTTCGCGGTCGCCTTCATTTTTTCGAATCCAGCCGAGGACACGGGAGCGTCCGGCGTTATATTCTCCCAGTGCAAGGAGAAGGCTGAAGGCGCTTTCCTGCCAGCGTTTCATGGCTCTCGCAAGATACCATGCTCCGATTTCCAGATTCAAATAGGGATCGTATACTTCATGTTCCGCGGGAAGGGGGACGCCGGTATTCTGCGCCCAGTCTTTGACAACGATCATCCGAAGCTGCATCAGTCCGATCTCACCGGCTTTTCCTGTCGCCAGCGGATTGAAACGGCTTTCATGCCAAATCAGCGCCTTGAGCAGCAGGGGGTCCAGACCGTGCTTCAACGCTGTGTTGCGAATGACAGCGTCAAACCGTTTTTCCATGGATTCATCTGCATTTGCACACAGAGACGACAGCACACCAAGCGTCAGCAGCAGACATGCGGACCACCGCAGAATGCCGTACACAAGGGTACTGCCGGAAACAACCGGCAGCTTCATGTTTTTTCCTTTCTTTCCTACACGGATGATGCTTTATGCGTGTTCCTGTGAATACCTGTGCCCGATATTCCACGCATATTGCCGAACGTGGCACAAAAACTTATAGTAGCACGGGATCAGGACTTTGCAAGATGAAAAAAGAAAAAAACCGGAAGAAAATCCAAAAGAATTTCTTGCGGGCGATATCGGCGGATATCCCGAACCGGGTAATATAAATCAGTCTGAAGTCGCCTCGGATCGGGGAATGGAATCATTTATTTTGCGAGTGCGAGAAGGAAGACTCCTATGAGAATCAGGAAAAGAGCGACCGCCTTGCGTTTGATGTTGGCGTCGCGAAAGTAATAGACCCCGACCGCGAATGTGACGATGCAGCTGCACCGGCGCACCAGCGACAGGATGGAAATACGAATATCCGGCAGACTTACGGCGTAGAAATAAAGGTAGTCCGCGACAATCAGCAGCAACCCCGTAAATACAATGGACCAACGCCATTCGAACCTGCGTTTCTGTCCGAAAAAACGACTCCGGACAAGATACGCGGCCCCGAGAATGAACACCAGATCAATTGAAAACCAGAATTGCACGGTTCCGGGAGAGATTTTCAGAACATTCAGGAGATACTTGTCATACAGGGCCGATGCGGCCCCCATGAGTGTTCCCAGAACGATCAGACGGATTCCGCTGCTCCGCAGAAAAGAAATTCCCTCCAGTTTGCCGAACACGGAAAACAGATAATATCCCGTAAAAATGGCGAGCATGCCGATTCCCTGAAGAACAGTCGGAATTTCATTGAAAAGAACAAGGCTTCCCAGAAAAGTCCAGAGCGGTGCGCTGGCGCGGATCGGCGAGACAATGGAAATCGGAAGCGCACGCATAGCGTAATAGACACATGTCCAACTGGCGGAAACCAGCAGGGATTTCAGGAGAATCAGCCACCAATGATGCCAGGAACAGACAGCGGAAGCTGTCCCCATAACGAGCGTTATTGCTACGTAGAACGCAGAACCGCAAAGTGTTGCATAAAAAAGAACCGGCATTACGGAGTTGTCGCGCACGGCATGTTTTTTGCATAGATCGTAAAATCCAAGCGCGAGGGCGGAGCCGATAACCGGCAGCAGCCACGCGGGTAAAGCAAAATCCATAACAACCTCAAAAAATTAAAACAATATAAAATGAATAATATATCACACTTTACGCTGAAATTCAATCGGGACTCCTCTTTTTTCGCAATTTTTTTCATTTTCAGGTGCTCTGTGTTTACAGAGATTTTCAGAGAACAATTGTATAAAGAATTCAGGTAATAAATCAATGATATTTATACCGGAACATGAAAAGTTTATGTTTTGTAACTTGTTTGTTTTTAAAATGTTTGCAGATTGTTTTTTTGCTTTCCTGTTCTGCTTTTCAAAACTTTGAAATAGGAATTGGACAGCTTGGTTTTGAGAGTATTTTTACATGAAATATTCAGGAAAAATCTGAATGAGCGAAAAAATCACGGTTCCGGAAAAAAAATCGTTTTTTTTCATTTCGCCCTATTGTCATTTTTGATTTTGTAATTATAATATATAAGCAGTAAGCAACAAAAAGCCTCGTATGAATGACGAAATAACAACGAAGGAGGACAGGAAAAGAATATTTAAGGAACTGCCTGAAGAAGGTTGTTGATACGAAACGCGAGTTTCGTCGTAACCCCCAAAATAACCCAAGAAAATTGGAGAAAACCAAATGAAGACCCGTAAAGAAAAGATCTTTACTCTTATCGAACTCCTCGTTGTTATCGCGATTATCGCGATTCTCGCGGGCATGCTGC
>CAYWZD010000026.1:0-19550 GCA_964462755.1 uncultured Victivallales bacterium
CCACCGACACGGAAAATGTCCCCGGACAGCCCGCCCGTCCGTCCCTGATCCCTGTCGGAAGAATGATGATCACATTTCCGGAAGACGCCCGTCTTCTCCGGCTCGAACAGAAAATCGGAAACGGACTCACCCGCGTCATCCTTGGAAGAGGCGGCCGGGAAGATTTCCTTGACATTCGTCTGAACATGACCGACCGCGGCTTCTTCGCAATCCGTCCCGGAAACACGGAAATCCGGAAAATGAAACTGATTCCCTCTTTCCGGTTGTGTCCGGAACTTGCGAAAATCAGCTTTCCGCAACCGTTGGAAACCGACTCTTCCTTTATCCAGCCCATGCCCAACGACGACGCGTTCGGCATTCTCTGCAAATCCTCGGACATGCTGATTTCAGGAGTTTTCCGGCGCGGCCCCGTTCAGGAACTTCAGAAGGAGTTTGCCTCGAAAGAGTTCCCCTGCTGGGAGAATATTGAAGAGGAAAACAAGTCTTTCTGGAAAAAATTCTGGCGGAAAGTTCCGAAGCTGAAACTCGACAATCCGAGGCTGGAGGAGATTTATTGCGACGGCCTCTACCGCTTCGGCTCCATGACCGCGCCGGACGGCACGGTTCCGGGACTCCAGGGCCCCTGGATGGAAGACACCAAACTCCCGCCGTGGTCCGGAGACTACCATTTCAACATCAATGTCCAGATGTGCCATTGGCCCGCCTGCCGAGCCGGTCACGCGGAGTCACTGCGCCCCCTGTTCGACATGGTCTGGAGCTGGCGCGACACTCTCCGGAAAAACGCCGAATATTTCGCCGGAATCCCAGACGGCTACATGCTCCCTCACGCCGTGGACGACCGCTGCAAGTGCATGGGCGGCTTCTGGAGCGGAACGGTCGATCACGCCTCCGCCGCATGGATCGCCCAGATGATGTTCGACTACTGCGACTTCACGGGAGACTCGGAGTATCTCCGCAATGTCGTTTTCGAGTTCATGCGCGGCGTCATGCGGGTTTTCCAGACCATGATCGTGCCGGATGGGGACGGCAGGCTGGCCCTGCCGCTCAGCATCTCCCCCGAATACCGCGGCGCGGACATGGACGCATGGGGACGTAATTCCAGCTTCCAGCTCGCCGCGATTCACCGTCTGGCGCTCAATTTGCAAAAAGGCGCGAAACTCCTCGGACTCCCGGAAGATTCATTCTGGAAAGAAGTCTCCGAGAAGCTCCCGCAGGCCTCCATATACACGAAAAACGGAAAACCTGAAATCGGGCTCTGGGATGGTCTGACACTGGAGGAAAGCCACCGGCACCACTCGCATCTCGGCGGCCTCTGTCCATTCGCCACGATCGATCCGGACGATGAATCCTGGAAGGAAGTCATCGCCAATTCCCGGACCCGCTGGACCTCCCTCGGCATGGGGGAATGGACCGGCTGGTGTCTGCCTTGGGCCTCCATGCTCCATACCCGTTTCGGCAACGGCGATATGGCGGAACTCATCCTGGAAATCTGGAAACACGCGTTCACCAACAACGGCGGAGCCTCCCTCCATGACGCCCGTTACACCGGGTATACGATCTTCGCCCAGTTGGATCGCGGTGAAATCATGCAGATGGATGGCGCCATGGGGGCGGTCACGGCGGTTCAGGACATGCTTCTCCACACACGCGGAGAAACCCTTTTCCCGTTCGCCGGAATCCCGCACCGCTGGAAACACGCTTCCTTCGACAGCATGCCCGCCCCCGGTGGTTTCGTAATCGGCGGAGACTACAGAAAGGGCGAAGGCTATATTCTCCGTGTCCGCGCAACCCGGAATGCGGCCCTGTCCATTTCGCTGCCGGGGACCGGCAGCTGGCAATGCGACGGAAATCCCATATCCGGTAAAGTTTTCCGGAAAACGCTCGACAAAGGAGAAACGGTTGTGTTAAGTTCCGGGACAATTTCCTGATTGATCCCGGTCTGTGAGCAAAATTACGATGGGGGATAATATAGAGGTATGAAAAAGACAGTTCTGTATCTGATCTTTCTTCTTGCGGGGTGTATTGCTTCCGCACAAAAAGAAAATCCGGTCCAGTCCTCGCCGTCCGCGGAAAACATTTCGATTCAATCGGCCGTCGCGACAGTGCTCGGGACGGGATCGGGGTGTTATCGGGCTGAACTGGCTCTCGGACTCATCGCGGCTCCGGCCTTCGCGGGGAATTACCGTCTGCGGGTCATTCCGGAAAAAACGGAAAAGCCCGCGGAGCTCCGAGTCGAGCTCAAAAAAGGCTTGAACAACGTAACCGTCCCGGATGTTCTTTTCCCCGTTCTCGGCAAAAACAGCATGAGGCTGGAGTTATCAAGTGAATCAGGCGGAAAAAACATCGTGCTCAATGATCCGGTCCGGATCGCCTATGATCCGCTCAAATTGACAATTCTGAAGCCGGGTTACGCCGGAACGTTCTTTCCGGGGCAGGATTTTTCCCGTGTGGAAGGAGAACTCGACATCCGTCTCACAGCGGAAGGACTGACGGCGCGCGTTTCCATTGATGGAGACAGCATTCCCGGTGAAACGTTGACATTTCCTTCGCCGGGCCGGACGGTCAAGTTCAGCTTCGACACCACAAAACTGGGATTCGACACCTGCACTGTAACCGCTGAACTCCTCAAAGGCAATCTGCCCATTTCAAAAGTTCAGACGGAAATCACACGTCCGCCGGCCCGCTGTACCAAGATGGTCCGGCTGGACTCGTCCGGCCCCGTCGCCGACGGAAAAGAAATCTTCCCGCGGAATATCCATACCTTCAAATATCAGGACAGGCTCATCTCTCTGGAAAATCCACGGAAAGACGGCATCGAACTCAAGCATTCGGATCTTTGTGTGCTGGTAACAGCAAGGCTGATCAAAGCCGCTGAAGACGAAGCCGTCAAAGATGTCCGCCCCAACCAGGTTGTCTTTGAAAGAATCCGCAGGAAAATAGCGGAATACAAGGATAAAAACTTCCTGTTCTATTATTTGTGCGGAGACCCGGAACGCCACGGACTGTCTCCGGTCTACCTCCGGCATGTGTATAAATTCATCCGGGAACAGGATCGGTTTCATCCGGTCATGATCGGAACCGGCAATCCCCAGGAATACATGGAATGCGCGGATGTCTTCGGTCCTCCCGTCCCGTCCAGTTCTCTGACGGACTGAAAAGAGCCAAAACAGTTCCTCCCCATTCACCATGTCGGAATATCATGGAGCAACACTTCCGTCCATTCCGGTCCGTCCGGTGTTTTTAGCCGACTCCCATCCGGTGGTAATTTTTCCGTATTGCCGGTGACGCATCCGGTATTGAACAGGCGTTTCCCCTGTTTTCTGCTTATACCGCTTGGAAAAATGATAACGGTCTGAGTAGCCTGTCTGGAGTGCGATCTCATCTATGGTTTCCTCCGTGTGTTCCAAAAGATAGGAGGCCCGTCCGAGTCTCAATTGTGTAAGAAACAGGAGAGGCGTCTTGTTGGTCTCCCGCTTGAAAAGAAGATAAAAACTGTTGGGGGACATATTTACCCGTTTGCAGACCCGGGTAATGAGATTGACCGATCCGACTTCTTTTTCCATGATCTCGATGGCTTTGGCAATACGCGGATCCATCTTTTTTTCTTCCGGTTCCTGAAAATCTTCCCGCCTGACTTGAGAAAGATAGTGCCAGATGAGGGCGTAAAGAAGGACTTTCCGCTCCTGGAAAGTTTCGCTCCGGATGAATCGTGGAAGAATCTCCTTCATATATTCCACCGGCATGGAATAGATTCCGCGTTTTAGGTTCTGGAAGGAGTTGAGCGTGAAATCTATATAGAAGTGGGGAACGGGCCGCACCAGTTTCGTGGAAAAAAGCGTATGGGCGGGAATCAGAAAGACATGTTTCGAGTTCAGAAAATAGTCTTTGCCTTCGAAATGGACACTGGCGCCGGTGCGTGCATTCCAGTATAAGTGCCAGAAATTTCCAAAGGACCGGTTGGAGGTCCAGTCAGTCAGGTTCAGATACGCGCTCTGATATATGTCCACATGGAGCGGCTGTTTTTCCTCCTCCTGCCGCCATTGAAGGAAAATATCTCCGGTCAGTTTCATGCGCATGATGCGTCTCCCGTTTTTTGTCCGTATATTATATCCCGCTGCAACAAGGATTGCAAGATTCTCCGTTTGCATTTTGATAAAAAATGACATCTAATTTCATGAAATTGACATTTTCTTTCCGCCAAATTCATGTAGAATATATGCAGTGAAAGAAACCGAGCATGGTCCTATCGGAAAGGAGCAGGAAATGAGGAAGGAATACAGAGGTGTATCAACTGGAGTTCATTTTACATTAATAGAACTCCTGGTCGTAATTGCGATCATCGCCATTCTGGCGGGTATGCTGCTTCCGGCATTGAACAGAGCACGAAATACAGCAAAGCGTATCGCATGTGAAAACAATGTCAAGCAATTGGGAATGGGGATCATCAGCTATGGTCTGGACAACAGGGATCTGCTGGTGCCATTCATGATTCCGGCGGAAGGCGCCAGCGGATGGAACACTCGGGGATTCAAAGGCCCCGCAAACACGACATGGAATATGATTGTCAAAGATTATATTCCGGTGGATTACAGCGGTTTCGTAGGCGGTTCCCCGGGATGGACGGGAATCGCGACGAAGAGCCGTAACGGGATCATCAAATGTCCCGCCATGAATACACCGGTAGCGTATACGCAGTACATTCAGTATGGCATGCCTCGTTACATCGTCGGCGGCCAAATCCCGGACAGCGGCTGGGGACAAACCTTTGATTCCGCGGTTCCTACAAAAATCACCCAAGTGAAAACGCCCTCCGCAAAGGCACTGCTCATGGATACTCAGGAGAATGCCAATATGGGAGGGCTTTCCAATGGAGACTTCACATCCGGCGACGGAAACGGCTCATACTCGTTTTATAACGGAGGGCAATATCTTTCCACCCGGCGTCATCAGAACAGTACAAATACGGCGTTTATTGACGGACATGCGGAAAATATTCTTCAGTCGAGACTCCTCAGAGAGGCAGCAAAATACAGTTCCATTTACCGGGGCCAGCTGCTTGGAATCGAATAGACCGACCGCCTCCAGTTCTTCGGACAGGTTTGAACGACTTGAAATAAATAACATTCACGTAATGACAAGGGAAAAAAGAAATGAACAAGAATGTCTTATTGGCTGCGGCCATACTTTCTGCCCTGTTCTCACTGACAGGCGCTGAACTCAAACTGATTTATGATCCGGAGAAAATTGACCTGAAAACTGGTGTTCCGAACAGATGGTATCTGAATTCGTCCGAAGCTTACAAGCCCGCCCCGAAAATTGAATATCCCGCGGAAAACGGGAAAAAGTATCTGTATATTCATGACATCAACGGTTCACATGGAATGGCGCTCTGCCATTCTCCGCTCTTCAACGCCGAGGCAGGAGACAAAATTGTCGCCACGGCCATGGTGAAGGGGAAAGGAACCGGATGGTTCGAACTCCAGGGGTTCTGCGGAGCCGCATGGATGGGATATTGCGGGAAAGTCCCCTTTGCAAAATTCCCGATCCCAGCAGAATGGAAGGAAGTGAAAATCACCATGTCGGTGGTAAATCTTTCGCCGGTCAAAACGACCGACAGGATCATGTTCTCGCTCGGCGCGGAAAAAGGTTCCGAGCTCTCCATCCGGGATCTTAAGCTGGAATGTGTGAAAGATTCCACACACGCTGGAGAAATCGCCTTTCCAACGGCATGGACCGTATTCCTTCCCATGAGAAAGGACTTCAACCCGTCGCCATCCGAGCTGACTGGCATTCCAAAAATACTGGACGGCGTTCAGGGACGCGCGACACTGATGGAAGGCAATGAATTCAATTTCATCAAAGATTTCGGCGGGCAGAAAGTCGGGAATTGCGCATGGCTCTTCACAACCCTGAACGCAAAGGAATCCGGCGAATGCACACTCGGATTCGGCGCGGACTGGTGGATGGAAATCTACATCAACGGGGAACGGGTCTTTGACACCCTCAAAACAGGCAATGTCAAACACCCTGTCCGCATCACGGACCATGTGTTCAATGTCAGCCTCAGGAAAGGGAACAATATCCTTGCCGTCAAATACATTACGGGCGGCGGGAGTTCCAGAATCGCGGCCGGCGGACCGGACAACCTCCGCAACATAAGCAAAAAAATCCGCCTCATCGCCGAACTCTGCAAAGATGATTATGAAAAAGATGCGGGAGTGCGGGACGGCAATCCAATTCTCATGGAAGGAAAAGTCTCCTGGGGACTGATTACCCCCACTCGTCAGGCCGTCTACCGCACGGACAAGGAAATCCAGTTCGCTCTTCCGACCAACACCTTTACGCTTCCGAAAGCAGCGACAGGCAATTTTTTTGCGATCGGTCTGCGTCTGGTTTCTTTCGGTCGTGAGCAACGGGCCGATTCCAGATTCACGATCACTTTGAAGGAGAAGAACGGTCCAGGCAAGTGCTCCGTGGAATTCACTCATACCGCAAACCAGCCCGAAATTCTGGGCACGATTTATGACAATGGGAAAATCAACAACCGTTTCCGGATTCCTTATGGAAAGCTTCCCGCCGACCTTCTTTTCGCAATCAGTGCCAACGGGAACTACAACTTGGGAATCAGCAGTCTGGTCGACAGCTCACTTTTATCTGTCCGGGGCGACCTGGGCTTCGTGAAAAACCTGGGGGACAAGCTTTTTGAATTCTGCTGCTCCTTCCAGGCAACGAACAAAAGCACAGCAGAAATGGTTGTCGACAACCTACTGACCGGCTATGCCGCCTATGAACATCCGACCGCCATGATTCCCATGAAGATCGATGTGCAGCCGACCTTCGATCCCATCAAGGCGGGATGGAAACTGGTCTTCTCCGACGAGTTCAACGGAAATAAAATCGATGGAAAAAAGTGGTTTTTCGAGTCTTCCGAAAGTCCGAATCTCCGCCTCAAGGACGGATTCCTTGAAGTCTCGACCACCCTGGACAAGAGAACAAACAGGGTCTCGAGCGGCAGGCTCCGGACCCGCGATACATTCCAATACGGCTATTTCGAAGCACGGGTCCGGTTCACGAACGAACCTGGGTGGGTCGCCCATTTCTACCTCTACGGCGGACAAACAGGCAATCCATTCCTGGACGGAATCGAGGTCGACATTTTCGAAGACTACTATATGAGCGGGAAAAATCCGATGCGCGCCGACAGGCGGAATCTCATCGACCACAATTTCCACGCTTATGTCAGCACCGTGCTGAAAAGTTTCAACTATACAACGGAAATTCCCGGTTCCCCGGACAAGTTCTACACGATCGCGTGCAAGTGGACCCCGTTTGAAATCACCTACTACATGAACGGAAAAGCCATGTCCGCCACCGCGAACCACAGCCCGCACAATACGGTCACGTTCGATGCGCTTCACCACCAGTGCGGAATCGCGCCGGTCCATGCGATCGTGGGAGCCGGAGCCGTCACCGCCATAAAGCCCGTCGACGAAATCTACAAGGTGGATTATGTCCGGATCTACGCCTATCCGAACGACAAGGACCCTTCCGTGAAACTCCTTTCACCTACCCCTCCGATGTCTGTGAAAAAGGGAGAGAAATTCGTGCTGGAAGCAGTTGCCGCCCCCTCCCCCGCGACGAAATCTCCCATTCAGGGAGCCTACCTCATGGACAATGGCAACCTGTTGGATTACAAGGAGAAGCCTCCGTTCAAATTCAATGTGTCCATCAGCGAAGATTACTTCAAGGGAAGCAATTATTTCCACACCGGACGCGCCGGGCTCAAGCCGCCTTTGGACGGTCAGCTCCATGCGTTCGTAATCTTTGTCCAGGACGCCAATGGAAAGGTCGCCCACACGGAGCCGGTCATCAAGTTGTCCGTAATGCCCGGCGAGGAAAAATCCACGCCATATCTTGGCAAACCTCAGGAAATCCCCGGTCTGGTGAAATGTCCCTTCTATGATGAGGGAGGAAACAAAATCGCATACGCGGATGACAATGTAAACGCTAATAAAAAGAGCGGATTCCGAGTAAACGAAGGAGTCGATACCAACGGCTCAGTCATTGGAAGCGTCCTGACAGGAGAATGGATCCGCATCACCGTCAACATCAAAAAAGCCGGAAAATACAAGGCGACTTTCTTTCACGGAAGTCCGCCTCACTACGACAACGGACGCATGCTGCTTTTCCTCGATGGAAAATATCTGGGGTCGTTCCAGTTGAAAACCAATCCGGACGGTGGCTGGGGCGTCTCGCAGGAAGCGGTCCTGAACGGACTCGACCTTCCGGAAGGACGCCATGCTCTGAAACTGGTGCCGATCGGCGGATTCAATTATTCGAATCTGCTGTTCGAACCGGAAAAATGAACTTCCGTTTTGGCCGGGAGGAGGAAACTTCACCCGATCCTGTGTCATTTCCCGGAAACGGGATTGTTCCTGCGGAAGAATTCATGAACTGTTGGACATCGACTCGACGTGAACCGGTCGCCACCCGACTTAATTCTGGTGGAAGCATGAAATCAACTGGACAAGCCGGATACAATCGTGCTATATTATGGCTTGTCTTCAAAAAAACGTTTGAGAGAAATCATCCACGAATTCAACCAGAAAAAAGGAGAGAAGCCAAATGAAAGTCGCTCTGTTTTCCGCCCTGCTGGCCCTTACCGCGGCATTGAGCGGAATCGACGTCAAAATCGAACCGAATACCGACAACACCCCGAAAAACTGGACCGTCAACCTCAAAGGAGATCATGGTGTTTCCTGTCAGAATGAGAGCGACGGAACCTGTTGGATCGCGGTGAAAACCGACAAATCCATGACTTCTTTCTATCCCGACATTCCCATCACGGTGAAGGGAAACGAAGCCTTCGTCATTCGTGCGCAGGTCAAGGGGAAAGGTGCTGTCCGGCTAGGGCTTCATCTTTATTCCGCGCAGGGATATGTCGCATCCATTCCGGGCAATCGCCAGGATTTCGATTCTGCCGACAAAGCGGTCTCCATTGAATCCAACCTCCGCATCGGCACGAATCCGGAAGCGACCCTCAATGCTTCCGCTCGGATCACGAAGGTTTACCTTTCGATACAGGCCTTTCCGGAATCGGATTTCACGATCGGAAAAATTGAATATACTCCTGAGGGAAAATTCAATGCCGCCTTTCAGAAACTGGTCCTGCCGGAAGTCGTTTACGCGGTCCCCGGCGTGGAATCGAACATCTATTTCGAAAACGTTTATTTCTGCGTGAACCCTGACAACTACGTCTTCGACGTGGACTGTCCGAAGGGACGCAATTACCGTGACCGCTGGAGTTTCACGCCCGATTCGAAAGATGTGGGAACTTATCCGCTGACGCTGACCGTAATCGGTGAAAACGGAGCCGTCGCCAAAGGAGAAACGAAAGTCGTCGTGGCTCCCGCCGATGCCGGCAAAGGAAAGGACCTCTCCATTCTGATGGTGGGCGACAGCCTGACCAATGCGACCATTTATCCGACCCGGCTCCATACGCTCATGAAAGGAGAAAACAATCCGAAACTGAAAATGATCGGGACTCATTGCGGAGGCGGAAAAGCGCCTGAACCCGGCGGAGTTGCCCATGAAGGATACGGCGGCTGGGCATGGGGCACCTTCCTGACCCGTTTCGAGGACGAGTCCAAGTTCACCGAACCCGTGAAAAAGTTCTATGCAAAAAGCAAGTTTCTCACCAGGAAAGACGGCAAGGTCGTATTCGACATGCAGCAGTATGCCGACAAATACAATGGCGGAAAAATGCCCGACTTCATCACCGTCCAACTGGGCGTAAATGATGTCTTCGGCGCATCGGACCTCACCCTCTATTCCACCATCGAAAGCATCGAGAAGAACATGGACGCCCTCCTTGCCGCCTTCCGGAAAGCCGCCCCGGATGCCGTCATCGGAGTCGGACTGGTCACGCTCGGAGCCGGGCAGGATGCCTTTGCCGCCAACTACAAGAACGGTCAGACCTCTCTTCAGTATAAGAAAAATGTGTTCGCCCTCAACCAGAGGATGCTTGAAAAATTCCGGAATTACCCGGACAAGAAGGTGTTCCTGATCCCCACCACGGTCAATCTGGACTGCCGGAACAATTTCCCGGTCAAGTCAGAACCGGTGAATGAAGGGAATCCCTCAAAGGTGATACGTCAATGCAACGGAGTCCACCCCGCTGCCGCCGGCTATAATCAGATGGGCGACACTTTTTACGCCTGGCTGAAATATCAGTTGAGCGGCTCGAAATAAGAGTTCAACAACAGGAAACAAAATGGCCCGAATCAAGTATGCGCTTTTTTACGATTTCCACACCAGCACGATCATTCCGGACGTCGGAGAAAATTTCGATGTGGAGAAATTCACCGACAATCTCAAGGAGTGCGGCGTCGACTTTCTGACGTGGCATGCCCGATGCAATCAGGGCAGCGCCTATTACGACACGAAGTTCGGAATCCGCCACCCTTTCCTGAAATACGATCTGTTCGGAAAGATCGCCGAAAGTTGTCACAGGAAGGGAATCCGGATCAGCGCATACTTCAACGGAGGCCTCAGCGACGAGGAACTGCTTCATCATCGCGACTGGATGCGGATCGCGCCCGACGGCCATACCATGACCGAGGCGCGGCCCTCCGCCGAAATGAGGGCCACCTGTTACAATTCCCCCTACCGGGAACACCTCAAGAACATGGTCCGCGAACTGGCGGAAAACTATCCGGTGGACGGCTTTTTTTTCGACTGCATGGGCAGTTATTACACCTGCATCTGTCCGGTCTGCATGAAGGAGATGATCGAGCGGGGCGTGAACTTCCGGGATGAAACGGAAATCAGAAAGTTCACGACCTTCTCCATTCTCCGTCTGGCGAAGGAACTTCATGAAGTCATCCGGTCGGTCAAACCGGACGGTTTGTTCTTCCTGAACGGGTCCCTCGTGGACGAGATGATCGGATACGACACCCAGCTGGAATGCGAATGCCTGCCCTCCTGCACGGCGCTCGGATATGATTACCTGCCGGTTCAGGCGCATTATCTGCGGACGGTCGCACAGGGGAATTCCGTGCTGTGCATGACCGGGCGCTTCTATCAGTGGGGCGACTTCGGCGGACTCCGCAAGGAGGAAAGCATCGAATATGATCTCTTCTACGGCATGGCCAACGGGATGCGTCCGGAGATCGGCGACCATTTTCATCCTCGCGGCGACCTGTATCAGGAAGTGTTCGACCTCGTCAAAAAGATTTACAGAAACATTCAGCAGTATGACGAATGGTGTCTCGACGCGGTCAACTCGCCGGACATCGCAATCGTTTTTCCGAAAAAAGGCGATGCTTTGCGGCAGGATATTTCCCTGAAAGCGGTCACCCGCATGATGACGGAACTCAAGATGCAGTTCGACATCGTGACCGAGGCGGCGCCATGGGATGCCTACCGTCTGCTGATCTTCCCGGACAACGTGACCTTCACGGAGGAAACCGCCCGCCGGGTGAAGGATCATCTGGCCCGCGGCGGCGCCGTCATTGCCAGCGGAGACTCGGGACTCGATCCGGAGAGAAAGGGATTCGTCCTTCCGGAATGGCCTGCCGTCTATGTCGGTCCGACGCCGCACAATCCGCTCTATTTCGCGGCCGAAGGAGATTGCGCCGAAGGCCTGCCGACATTCCCCCTCTCCGTGTATGCGTCGGGAACGGAAGTCAAGGCGGCCGAAGACGCCACGGTCGAAATGCACGTCGTAAAACCGTATCACAACCAGGAGTGGGACGGTTTTCACTCCAACTGGTATACGCCTCCGCAGAAAAAAACCGAGGAACCATTTTGGGTCTTCAACGGGCAGATCGCCTATTGCAGCGGACGGATCTTCGAGGGATACTTCAGGCGTTCTCCGTATCACTTGCGGTGGCTTCTCCGGAACATCCTCCGGCGGTTCGTGCCGAACCCGAAATTCAAGTCGTCCACACTGCCGAGCTACGCCCGTGCCTTTGTCCAGTACAACGGAGACATGGAACTTCTTCATGTGATGGTCTACACGCCCGAACTGCGCGGAGAATCGGTTGCGCTCGAAGAACGGGGAACACTGGTGGATTCGGAGCTCTCCCTCCGGATCGACGACAGGGAATTCAAGAAAGTTTATCTGGCTCCGACGCGAAAAGAACTTGCATTCACGGTCAAGGACGGTTACTGCACGGTTCGCCTCCCTCTGATCCAAGGCTACGCATTGATCGTCTTCGAAAACTGAACTCCCCTTCTCAAGCGGGAGATCGGGACTTCGTGCTTCGCATGGCCGGCGCATCGGTTCTGGGCCACCACAAAGGTAAAGCTCTTGACCCCGGAAGAGATGTCAACACATCCTTCCGGTTTTTTTTCTCCTTTCAGCCCCCCGTTTCCTTGTTGCGTCCGGGTGTATCGCATTGCGTGATTTCTGAAAAAGATTAATTTTTTTTAGAAACCCGCTTGCATTCTTGAATTCCGGGTGATAGGTTATCAACACAAAAAAGGAACACTTAGGAACACTTTTATGAAATTGCGAATTTCAAAGGGACTGTCACCGTTGACAGAATATCTTGAATCGATGATATACTGCGGACAGTTCATTCCCGGAAAGCGCATTCCGGCAATGCGGACACTGGCGAAACAGTTCGGAATTCCTCTGACGCAGGCAAAGCGGGCCGTGGATGTGCTGGCTGAACGGGGACTTCTTGAAATGCAGCACGGGTCCGGAGTTTATGTGGTGGAACATGTAACCCGGCAGACGGCGGGTACCCGGCAGCTGGGAGTCATCAGTTACGGCAGCAATTTGGCTTATACTTATACCGCCCATACTTATGCCGGGGTCATGGATGTGCTCAAAGACCATCCGGACTGGTCCGTTTCGCCGCTCAGCACCCGATTTGAATTGCTCAAGCCGAAACTCCTGTCGGACTTTGCGAAAAATTGCGATGCTCTGTTGATTCTCGGCTGTTTCGATTCGGTGATCAAAAACATTCCCCGGTGCTGTCCGGGAGTGGGAGTGGAAATCGGCAATACTTACGGCGGCTGGCTGTCAACCCTGTCGCTGGATCCGTATCAGGCGGCCCAGCTTTCCGTGGATTATTTCCGGCAGCGCAAGGTGCGGCATGTGCATATTGACGTCGTTTCGAGTGTAGAAGACGAAATCCATCGAATCCGCCGCCGGATTTTTCGTGCATACTGGGAGGAATTCGGAACCTGCGACGTTCTGGCAAACTGTTTCGAAACGAACGAACCTCACACCGGCTGGTGGTTTTCCGGATCTGGATACTGCATGGACTTCGAAGGAATGTTCAGGAAACGGTATGGAAAACCATTTGTAGACGGGATTCGTCCTATCTTGTCGGTGGACGGCAAGGCTTTCTATGTGGAGGGATATCCCCTATGCAGTACACTGTGGACAGACTGGCGCGAACTGGGAAGGACCGCGTTTAACGAAGTGCTGCGGCGGGTGGAATTCTCGGGGGCTCCATCGCACCGGATTTTTCAGAATGTTGTTTTACGAGAACCCATGACGGATAAAATCAATGAAAAAATATCTTGATGCTGCAAGAAAGGGGAACGGAAAATGAACACGGTAGAGAAGGAAAGAAAAGGAAGTGAAAAGGCTTTTGGACGGATTCTGTCGCACAGACGTTACAATCCATTCATGCAATTGTCGCCGGACAGAGAAAATGTTCCATTGAAAGCCAATATGCAATCCATCGGGATGTTTACATTGATTGAACTTCTCATCGTGATATCGATCATCGCCATTCTTGCGGCAATGCTGCTTCCCGCCCTGAACCAGGCACGTGCCAGTGCGCGTTCGACAAGCTGCATCAACAATCTCCGTCAACTGACTCTGGCCTCCAACTTCTATTCTGCCGACAACAACGACTATTGTCTGCCGAGCCGATATACTCCAGGCCCAGGCGACTGGTACATGTTTCTCTATAACAACGGATATGAAACGAACCTCTGCCGCCGCAGGGACAAGAAAACCGGCGCATTTTCCACAGCAACCCCACTGTGTCCGGCCGATGAGCCCTACTACGGAAAATTCGTTTATGAAGGGTCCTCCTACTGGCTCCCGTGGAATACCGATGGCACAATCAATGCCGTTTACGGAGGCTATGGGCGGCATCAGGGGTTCGGCTATTACAATACCCACTGGTCTTTTGAAATTCCCAAAATCACAAGTTATCACAAGCCGTCCGTCAAATGGAATTTCTTCGACTGCATCGCAAGCGTCATCAGTCACACCTACTGGACAGGAAGCAACAATACCTGCACGGGAAGCTACAACGGTCCTCTCTGGCCAGTGCACAACCGTTCCATCAATGTTTCAAGACTGGACGGGTCGGTCATTAACTTCAAGTATCAACCGGCAATTGCCGTTTCGCCGGACCCGGATTATCTGAACCGTGATTATTATCTCAACGCATCCGTGTTCCTGTGAGTCCACGGGAAAAACTGGAATCTCGAAATAAAAAAGGATTATTGTCATGAGAAATCTGATTTTTGCATTCCTATGTCTTTTTTTCACTGTCTCCTCCTTCGCTGGCGGGGCGTCAGTCACTCCGATCGAACCGCTGAAAAGTTCCGATATGCCATTCCGTCTCGGGGGGTGCGGCGGGGTCTATTTTCTTGCGAAACCCGGTAAGTTGACTGTAACAGTAATGAAAAACGAATCCGGCAAAACACGCCGATGGATGAGGGCTGTTCTGGCCGGTCCCGACCGGGAAATCCTGGCCGATGTCTGGTTTCCCGGGGACGGCAGACAGTCTGCCCAGCGCGTGGAAATCTCCTGTCCCGTCCCCGCCGAAGGAATATATGTTCTCAACATTACCGCCCCTGACGATACGCAGGGCAGTCAGCTTCAATGGAGTTTTGAAACCAACTGCGAAAAATATGTTGTCGAGACCTCGCGCGGACACCGGGATGCCCGCCATCTGGAACCTCTGGCAGTCTTTTCTCCGGAACATTCCGGCAAAATCTGTTTCCCCGCACCGCAAGAGAAGTTTGCCGTGGAACTTTCCGATCTGGCACCGGGCGCCGAAGTCCAGCTGCTGAACGATGCGGATCAAAGGGTGGCCCTCCTTGTCCCGGACCGGATGCACCGCGCATGCTGCGAGCTCCCGGAAGATAAAACCCGCCGAGGACTCTGGAAACTCGCATTCAACAAGTTTCAGGCGGTTGCAGAGATCGACGAATTGACCCGCTGGAAGGCGGTCAGCTCATGGGAAGATTCCGCCGCAAAAAGTCTGTGGACTCCAAATCCGGCTTCATGGTTCGACTTTTCCGGCAACCGCCGGCTGTTGACACCTTACCGGAAGGAAATAGGCTTCGACAAAGGGACCCGCGATCTGTTTTTTACATTGCGGAATTATGATCCGAACCCGAAACGGGTTTCTCTTTCGCTGGAATTTCCGGAAGGCGTTCCCCCATTTTTAACTTTGCCGCAGAAGGAAATCATGCTGAAGACAAATGCCTCAATCAGACTCACATGCGACGATTCCGCGCCGGGAACCACCCGCGTCTGCCGCCTGCGGGCAACCTCCGGGGAGTTTTCCACGTATTCAACCATTGTTCTTCGCGGAAAACCGGATTCCAGTGATGACATCAAGGCTCCGTTGACATTGCGGCCATACTGCAATGTATCCGCTTGCGGTCTGGAAGAGTTTCCCAAGGGGGAACCTTATTTCGATTTCAAGAATCGTCCGTATGTTTTCGAGAAGGGAAAACTTTGGTTTTACCGTAACGGGCAATGGCGGACAGCCCGTCTTGAGAACGGGTCTGAAAATTTGCAACCGGCTACAACCAAGATTGCCTTTGATCCAGACGGCAGAATTTATGCCGTCGGCCGCATGAATGGCAAGTTCTGTTATTTATGGAGCGGAGACGGAGGCGAAACTTTTCACGCGGTTCCATTCCCTGTGGAATGCGACTCGGCCGACATTGAACAATTTTCCGGTCACAATGAAAATTCATTTCCGCCTCCGGTCACCGCCTACAGGAAAACAAGCGGGCGCAAACCCAACGGTTTCTGGCGGCAAACCTGCGACATGTATTTGCTTCTTCCGCAATTCAGGGATGGTAAAATTGTCTTCCCCGCCCCCATACGAGTCACGGAAAAAAGCATCGGGATTGCCCAGCACTCAGGAATTCCGTCCACGGTGGTTTCACGCGGAGACCGAACCCACATCATCTGGGCCGAGGCAACCGATCCCGCCGATAAAAGCATACCGGGAGTGCCAACCTATGCGGCCAACTGCGACCGCATCACCGGCAAACTCAGCAAACCGGTCTTGATCGGTTACGGTCCCCCCGCAAACGATGTTCACAACACCCCGTGTATCGTCATGGACGGAAAAGGATATCTTCACGCTTTTGTCGGAACCCACGGATTGGTATTCCAATATGCCCGTTCACTCAAACCCGATTCCGCGGCGGATGGCTGGACGCCCGCCGCCAACATCGGCAAAATGCGTGGCGGAATGACATACATCGGGGTAGTCTGCGACAAAAACGACAGGCTGCATCTGATCTATCGCCAGTGGACCGAAGACCGGGAACTCTTCCCGTCCGGTTCCTGTGCCCAGCTGGTCACCATGAACAAATCCGCAATGGACCAGGAATGGTCCAAACCGCGTGTTCTGGTCCGCCCGTCATTTACGGATTATGGCGTTTACTATCATAAACTGAGCATCGACCGAACCGGACGGCTTTTCCTTTCCTTTGACTTCTGGAGCACTTACTGGTTTTACCGGAATGATTTCGAATCTTTCAGAACCTTATTGTTTTCTCCGGACAGCGGGAAAAACTGGAGGCTGGCTGACAGCAGCGCCTTGACCGGCAAATGAATTCGCATAATATCATTACTATTTTTACAAAATTCATGGAAATTCAGTTCAAGACATTCTATATTATGAGGTCATTTGCTGATCGTCTTCGAAAAATGAACCATGGGGAAATGAACCATGAAAAAACATTCTCCGGAAAAGCTCATCCGCAAACAGGACTGGATTTATGAAAACGCCGGAGCGGACTGGCGGGACGGTCTGCTCCTCGGCAACGGAAATCTCGGTGTTGTCGCCTGCGCACCGTCCCATCTGGAATGGGTCGTCAACAAGGTCGATGTATTCGATCCGACCGTGGAAAAGGGACTGTCGGAAAAGATGATCCCGCATGCCGAATTCCTGCGCAGAATCCGGGGAATGAATCCGAAAAACACGCTGTTCCTCGGGGAATTGGAAAAGGCTCCCATGGAACAGCGGGAGTCCATCCGAAGCACTCTCAGCGCCGCCATTCTGCGCCTCCGTTTCTGGCACGGAATCGGCTGGTCCGCGCCCTCCGTCCCACGAACAAGTCAGCGTCTCTCGCTGTACGATGGAATTCTTCAAGAACAGATGGAGGCACACCGGTTCCATCCGCGTCTGCGGATGTTCGTTCCGCGGGGAAGCGGCGTTTTCTGTCTGCGAATCACCGAGCCGGAATGCCGGGACCGCTGTCATATTCTCGAATTGATCCGCCCACCCAATGCAATTCTCGAACCACCGGTCTGGAAACCGGGAACTTCTTCCATGTCGTTCCTCCAGAAACTGCCCGGCGGAAAAAGTTCCTATGCCGTCTGTGCGCTTTTCGTGCCGAGAAACGGAGGAAGCGAGGGGGGAGTCTCTCTCCAACAGGACGGATGGGTCGAAATGACGCAATCCGGCGACGCCGATCTTTTCCTTTCGGTCAAAACCAGTTACGAGTCCGCCGATCCGCTGTCCGCCACAAAAAAGGAAGTCGCGGAAGCGGCGGAAAAAACCTTCGACACACTGGAAAAAGAGCATCTCGACTGGTGGCACAACTATTGGGACAATGCCTATGCCGATTTCGGCAAACACCGTTCCATCCAGAAATTTTTCACCTTCGGATTGTATAGTATCGCCTGTTCCTTCGGCAAGGCGCCCATGCCCGGCCTGAACGGTCTCTCCTACGGTCCGCTCGGCGAACAAGTTCCGGGCGTCGGGTGTCAGGGATACACCCACGACCAGAACGCCCAGATTCCATCCATGCCGTTCGGTCCTCTGAACCGCACGGACCTCATCCGCGTGCTTGCCGACACGTATCTCAATGCGAGTGAAACTCTCCGGGAGCACACTCGGCGACTGTTCGGATGCGGCGGCATTTTTCTTCCTCTGGCGACCAACCAGCTCGGCATGGAATATCCGACCCGCTCCTACCGTTACACGCTCTGCGGCAGCGCCTATACCGGACTGATCCTTTCCATGGCATGGCGATACTCCCGCGACGAAACACTGCTCCGGGAAAAAATATACCCGCTCCTGCGCGAATTCGTTGAATTTTACATGGGAATCATGCGCAAAGGCAAAGACGGCGTCTATCATCTCGACTGGAGCGTAACGCCGGAAATATTCACCCTGACCCGCGACGAGACCGCCACTGTTTCCCTGTTCAAAGTCTGCCTCGAAACGCTGACGGAAGCCGCTGAAATTCTTCGTTCAGACAAGGACCGCCTTCCTCTCTGGAAGGACATGCTGGCCCATTATCCGTCCATTGCCCGGACTCCCTCCGGCGCATTCTGGTGCGGGCCGGACGTTCCCTTCGATCATTATTTCTATGGCGGGCACATCCTGTATCCCTTTTTTCCGGCGGCGATCACGCAGGACCTCAAGGGGGCGCGCAAAACTCTCGAACTGATCGACAGCGATGCCATTGAACGTTCCTTCGCGGACCGGACGGGTCAATTCCACATGAACCATGAATGGAGCCAGTTCCTGACCACGGCCGCGCGGCTCCGCGCCGGCGACCGCGCCGGAGGCTGGAACGGCCTTCAGCGTTTTCTGGAACTCTTCTCCAAAGAAAACGGACTCTTTTCGCACGATCCGATCCTGATTGCAAATCCGGCGGAATCGGAAAAGAATGAACGGAAAAACGAGTCAAGACTCCATCGCGGACGCCGCTGGTGCGACGGCTCCACGCTCACCGACGACAATCCGGAAGTACCACATCCTGTGTGTGTCACCCCGAACCCGGACGCAAAACGTCTTGCGCCCGCCGTGCTGGAAGGTTCGTCGGCGTTCCTGTTTCTGGCGGCGGAAACGCTTCTGCAGAGTCACGGCGGCATCATACGTCTGTTTCCGGGCGTGCCGGACGATTTCACCGGCTACTTCGACCGTTTTCTCGCCGAAGGTGGTTTCGAAGTCTCCGCGAAAATGAAAAAAGGAAAAGTTCAATCGGTTCGCATCCATGCCTTGCACGGTGGAACCGTCCGTCTGGAAAATCCATTCGGAAAACAGCCGCAAGTTCTCATCCGGACGCTGAAAAAAAATGATTCCGTCACGTTCAAGGACGAAAGCATCTCCTCCCCACGGGAAACGGTCAGAGCCGAATGATCGAGGTCGTGTATTTCGCCAGTTTGGCGCGGTCGACCTTGATTCCAAGACCGGGCGTGGAGGGGGCGGTTCCGTGATAATGATCCAGAGTGAAGGGCTCCTCCAGAATGTCGTCCTTCATATACATGGAATCGCAGACGCAATCCGAAGGCAGGGTGCAGTTCG